>JARYMO010000074.1 GCA_029907055.1 Syntrophomonadaceae bacterium
CTTCGAAGATCACGTGGACCCCACCCTTGAGGTCGAGTCCCAGGTTGACCTTCTCCACCAGCGGCCGGTAGCTGAACGCGGCCAGCAGCAGCACCGCCGCCAGGCCCAGGAGCAGCTTGATCCATCCGGTTCCCCTGTTCATGTCCCGTCCCCCACCTCCCGATAGCTAGAGGAGCTTGGCTCCGTTGATGATCAGTTCAAACTGGCAGTTGAGAAAATCGGCTGCCCGGCGACACATCACCATCCGGCTCAGGAATATCTCGAAGTACTCCATCACCGGGCAGATGTTGATGTCGATGGTCAACTCCATGGTGACCGAGCGGCGCTGCCCATCGACTTTCAGCACGGCTTCCTCCACCGCGTAGTTCACCCGGTCATGAATGTCGAAGGTTGACATGTCCGGGTTGCGCACGCGCGAACGGTGCACGTGGGACTTGTCGGCCAGGATGAGCGCGGCCGCCGGGCGATTTACCGGCTGACCGCTGCCTTCGTCGTGGTTGCCAATGGCTGCAGCCACCACCGCCATCTCGTCCGGCTCCATGCCCAGCCCGCGCAGGATATGTAGGGCCATGAGGGCGCCGCTCTGGCTGTGCCCCACCCGGTTGATCACGTTGCCGATGTCATGAAGATAGGCGGCAATTGCCGCCAGTTCAGCCTCCCGCTGGGGAAAGCCAAGCTCCGTGAGGATGGTGTACGCCCGATCGGCCACCACTGCCACGTGGGCCAGTCCGTGGTCGGTGTAGCCGAGCGTTCCCAGGTGCTCGTTGCCCTTGCGGATGAACACCTGCACCACCTGGTTGTTCTTGACATCGTCAACGCTCACCATGGGCCAACCTCTCCTGCCCCGTCTATTCCGCCTTGTAGGCCACGGCTGTCTTGAGGACCTCCAGTTCCCCGTCCTCGGACGTCTTGAGCACGAAGCTGTTCTCCTTCACCCGCTTGATCTCGGCGACGATGCCGCCGATGGTCACCACGCGGTCGTGCACCTTGAGCCCCTCTATCATCTGCTTGCGCTTCTTCTCCTGGCGCTGGCGCGGAAGAACAATGAACAGGTAGAACACCGCCATGAACCCCGCCAGGTACCAGAGCAGCCCCTGTACCTGCATCGGCTCTCCCCCCCGGTCCGCTCCACTCAGCGTTCAGCCTGGACCACGCTGGTCCTGGTACGTTTCGAGGAACGCCCTGCGGAACTCTGGAAAATTCCCCCGGGCTATCGCACCCCTTATATTCTCCATCAAGCGGGTCAAAAAGTAAACATTGTGGAAGCTCAGCAGGCGCAGGGCCAGGATTTCCCCGGCCTTCACCAGGTGGCGCAGGTAAGCCCGCGTGTAGTGCCGGCACACGTAGCAGGTGCAGTCGGGGTCAATGGGGCGGAAATCCTCGCGGCAGTCGGCGTTGCGCAGCACCAGCCGCCCCCTGCGCGTGTAGGCAGTCCCGTGACGGGCCAGGCGGGTCGGCAGCACGCAGTCGAACATGTCGATGCCGCAGGCCACCGCTTCCAGCAGGTCCTCGGGGGCCCCCACGCCCATCAGGTAACGCGGTCGCTCTGCCGGCAGCTCCTCGTCCATTACCCGCAGGATGCGGTACATGTCCTGCTTGGGTTCCCCTACCGAGAGCCCCCCGATGGCGTATCCCGGGAAGCCCACCTCTTTCAGCGCCCGCGCGCTGCGGCGGCGCAGCTCTTCGTACACGCCGCCCTGCACGATGCCGAACAGCCACTGGTCCTCCCGCGTGTGGGCTGCCCGGCACCGCTCGGCCCAGGCGCTGGTACGGCGGACCGCCTCGCTCACCGCTTCCTCACTGCACGGGTAGGGCGGGCACTCGTCGAAGCACATGATGATGTCGGCCCCCAGGGCCTCCTGGACCTGTACTGCACCCTCGGGCCCCAGGAAATGCCGGGAACCGTCAATGTGGGAGGTGAACCACACCCCGTCCTCGGTGATCTTGCGCAGGCCGGCCAGGCTGAACACCTGGTAGCCGCCGCTGTCAGTGAGCAGGCCGCGCCGGAAGTTCATGAAGGAGTGCAGTCCGCCCGCCCGGGCCACGATGTCTGCCCCCGGCCGCAGGTGGAGGTGGTAGGTGTTGGCCAGCACCATCTGCACCCCTATCTCGTAGAGCTCGTCAGGGGTAAGCGTCTTGACCGTGGCCTGCGTCCCCACCGGCATGAAGACTGGCGTTTCCACCGCGCCGTGTGGCGTGGTCAGTACGCCGCCGCGGGCGGAAGTGCGGGGGCAGCGGTGACGGATATCAAAGGCGAACATGGCTGGTCTCCCCGTGGATGAACATGGCATCCCCGTAGCTGAAAAAGCGGTACCCTGCCGCCAGCGCGTGGCGGTAGGCAGCCATGGTGTTCTCGATGCCCGCAAAGGCGCACACCAGCATCAGCAGCGACGAGCGGGGGAGGTGGAAATTGGTCACCAGGCCGTCCACCGCCCGGAAGCGGTAGCCCGGGTAGATGAAACAATCGGTCTCCCCGCTCCCGGCCGCGAACCCCCGCCCTTCCCGGTACGCGCTCTCCAGCGCCCGCACCACGGTGGTCCCCACCGCCAGGATCCTCCTGCCCTCGCGCCTGGCGCGGTTCAGGCGGTGGGCCTGGGGTTCGTCCACCTGGTAGTACTCCCGGTGCATGCGGTGCTGGCGAATGTCGGCCACCTCCACCGGACGGAAGGTCCCCAGCCCCACGTGCAGGACCAGCGGTACCACCTCCACCCCTCCCGCCTGCAGCCGCTGCAGCAGCCCGGGAGTGAAGTGCAGCCCTGCCGTGGGAGCGGCCACCGAGCCGGGCCGCGCGGCGTACACCGTCTGGTAGCGCCAGCGGTCGTCGGGCTCCGCCGGCCGGTCGATGTAGGGGGGCAGCGGCACCGTCCCCGCCTCACCCAGCCAGGCGGCAAAGTCCTTGCCCCCGGTGTGGAAGCGCAGCCTGCGGCCCCCGGGGAAGTCGAGTTCCGCCTCCACCGTCGCCGACACCCCACCGGGAAAGTGCACAATCTTACCCGGCCGCAGGCGGCGGGCCGGGCGCACCAGCGCCTGCCACGCGTCGCCGGCCTCGCGCAAAAGGAGCACCTCCACCCTGCCGCCGGTCTCCAGGCGGCCGTACAGGCGGGCGGGGATGACCATGGTTTCGTTGACCACCAGCACGTCACCCCTGCCCACGTACTCGGGCAGGTCACTGAACCTGCGGTCGCTGCAGGTCCCGCTGGCGCGGTCCAGCACCAGCAGGCGGGCCGAGTCACGCGGTTCAGCCGGGTAGCGGGCGACCGCGTGTGCCGGCAGGTGGTAGTCGTAGGTCTCGAGCCGGAAGGGATCCATGCCGCACATCTCCCCACAAAACTACAGGGGTCAGAGCCTGCGCTCCAACCCCTGATATCATATCATACCCGCTCGTTGGCCCCGCCGCAACCCCGGGTGCCGGCCCTTCGCGGGCCTGCCCGGAGCTATTCGCCGCGGCCCCTGCCGGCGGCCTTCTTCTGCGGCTGCACCCTGTGCGTCTTCCCTGGCGCCAGGACATCTTGGCCCCCCTGCCCCGCCCCTGTCGCGCTCCTGGTCCCTGCCTGCCCGGACAGGGCAGCCGCGGGCTGTTGCCCGGCAGCGTTGGACGTGCCCGACGGGGGGGATGGCGCAGCCCCCGACCCGTTGTCCGGCGCCGGTGGTCCTGCGGGAGACTTCCCGCCAGGGGGTTCCCCCTGCACGCGGCCGGCCTGGCCGGGGGGTGAACCCGGCAATCGGCCCTGGCCCACGCTCTTCCCCGCCGGAACACTGTGCTGCAGGTGGTAGCTGCCCACCCCCTGCCGGTTCTCCCGCGCGCGTTCCCGCTCTTCGGCGGTGGCCTTGACCGCCCGCACCGCGGCGCCCCAGTTCCCTTCCGCGTGCAGGGCCTGTTCCGCCGCCGCCTGCAGCTGGGTCATGATCCCCGACTGCAGGCCTCTGCCAGCCCCCGTCACCGGCACCACGGCGATGATGACCTGGTCAATCTCTGTGCCCTGTGCCACCGCCTCCTGGATAACGGTCCGCACCGCCGTACCGGCCCCACGCCCGCGCAGGCTGAGGTTGGCCAACAGCTGCGCTCCCTCGTCATTCAATGCCGTGGCGGTCACCACCACCTGCCAGCGGTTGATGCCCAGTTCGACTCCCGGCATCGCTTCCACCGAGGCGTAGGCGCAGACCGTGAAGAAATCGATGATGCCCCAGGTGAGCATGAACAGCACCAGGACTGCCGCCGTAGCGGACAGCAGGTCCGCCGTCCACACCCGCTCCTCGATCTCCGCTCCCGGCAGGACCGGGCGCCGGGTCCGGATGCGCTTGAACTCCCCGCTGCGGGTGAGGACGACGGCCTCCCGCCCGTCGGCCTGCACCACGATGCCTCGAATTACCGCCACACCGCCCACCCCTCGTCGCTACGGCGACACGTATTCCTTCAGGCACTCCAGGTCGAAATGCAGGATAAAGGCCACCGCGATGATGAACTTGCGGTGGCGCTCCATCATCTTGCGATTCAGCCCGTATTCCTTTTCCAACTTCTTCAGCGGCAGCTCCCCGCTCTGCAACAGGTGGTTCATCAGCTCGGCGTCCGCGGCGAGGATAGCCGCCACCTGCCTGACCGCCTGGCGCACGGACCAGTGCTTGGGTGACGCCCGCGCCACGTCTGCAAAGCTGATGCCACACGCCTGCAGCATGGCCCCCAGCCGCTCGATCTCCTGGCTGCGGGCCATTTCCAGCAGGACCGATTCCAGCTCCGAATCCTCCGCCCACTCGCGCTCGCGTTCTCCGTCGAAGAAACTGGAGAACGGGATCGTGCGCTGCTTCTTCTCCCGTCGCCCGTAGTCGATGAGGCGGCTGCGCACCACTCGCCCCACGTACACGAAGAAGGGCCCGCGCTCCGGCTCGTACTGCTCAAAGGCCTCCAGGAAGGCCATGCGCGCGATGCTCGCTTCCTCGTCCTCGCCGGTCACGAACCGGCCGCACGTCTTCCCGGCCACCCGCAGGCAGAAGGGAAACACCAGCTGGTAGGCATCCTCGATGGCGTCCGCCTCTCCCTCGCGGTACCGCCTCCACGCCTCCAGCACGGCTTCTTCGCCAGGGAATCCTGGAGCAGCCACTCGCATTCCTCCTGTCATCAATACGCAGGGGCCGGCACGTTTTCGGGGCACCCGCCACCTGGTGGCTCAGAAGTTCTGGTAGATGAAGGTCTGGTACCCCCCGGTCGAAAACAGCACGATGGCAACGATGACCAGGAACCAGAACAGCGCCTTGACCACGTCCTCCAGCAGCTCCCTCACGGCATCACCCCCGGCGCGGCCGACCGTTCCGGCGACACCGCTCCGCCCTGGACAGGACGGGCAAAGGCCGCCTGCGGCTGCCGGAAGAACGGGCGGGCGGGCAGCGGCAGGCAGGGGAGCAACCGGTTGGGTTGCGGGCGGGAGGATGTCAAGACCGCCATCCCCATGACGGCACGCGCCCGCTCCAGGTCCCGGCCCAGCATCCCTGCCAGGCGGGCAATGCCGGCAGGTGCCAGGTGAACGGGGTCCACGAACAGTGTATCGTCGATGGCCCAAGTGTAGTCGAACAGCAGGACTCCTGTCTCGTCCGCCAGCCGCGCCAGCCGGGCCCGGATACGGTCCAGCCCTTCCTCGTCCAGCAGGTCATAACGCTCGTACAGGGCCCGGTTACGGGGCGGGAGGAAGAACACCCCCTGTGCCGCACTGGCACCCACCAGGGCGAATATCCGCTGCAGCGACTGCCACTGGACATCCTCTTCCCGCAGCACCTGCGCGCCCAGCCGGCCACCGTGCTGCTCCAGCTGAGAGAAATCCTTGCGGTACCAGGGAAGGTAGAGCTCGGCGGGGAACTCTGGCACTGAGAGCACCGCCACCGGTGTTCCCGGTGAGCCGCTTCCCAGCATGTGCAGCGCAGGATGTTGCGCTCCCCCGCTGCCCAACCAGCCGATGTTGACGTCGTAGACCACCAGGTGCGGGTGCGCTGCCAGCATGAAGGCGATGAGGGGCTCGGCGTCCGCGCAGGTGCAGGACGGCAGGCTGACATCGCAGCCGTTGATACGCACCCCCCACTGGCGCTGCAGCCGCGCGGTCAGCCGCGACGCCAGCGTGCCCTCATCGCTCCGCGACGCGCTGCTGTACACCAGCGAATCCCCCGCGTACAGCACCTTCAGCCCCCTGGCACCCGCCAGGTGGTCGCGGACCCGGGCAATGAGGACGGGGTCGTCGCTGGCCAGCCGGGGGACCGTCACCGCACTCTCCTGCGCGGCCTTTGCTGGCGCGGCCCAGGCTCCCACCAGCAGCACCACGAGCAACGCCGCCAGCGGGCACCGGGCAGCCTGCCATCTCCTTCTCTCTCCCACGTGCCTCCCCCTTACCACCCGAACAGTTTTCCCGCCACGTACAGGCTCTGGCGGGCATCACAGGCGAAGAACACCCACCCCAGGGCCACGAAATGGAAGGTCAGCACCGTGCTGCCAGCCTGGACCAGCCAGTGCTGCAAGGGCAGCCCCGCCTTCAACAGCAACGGCTTCACCCAGCGCCGGTGCAGCCGCAGGCCCAGCAACCCCGCCGCGTGGTACAGCCCCCAGTAGATGAAGTGCCAGCCGGCACCGTGCCAGAGACCGGTGATGGACATTACCACCAGCGTATTGCGCGCCGTTACCCACGCCGATCCGCGGCTGCCCCCCAGGGGGATGAAGACGTAATCGCGGAACCAGCCGGTGAGCGACTTGTGCCAGCGTTTCCAGAACTCCGAGATGTTGCGGGCCAGGTATGGCCAGTCAAAGTTCTCCATGATGGTGTACCCGAACAGGCGGGAGACCCCGATGGCCATGTCCGAGTACCCCGAAAAATCAAAGTACAGCTGCAGCGAGTAGGCATACGTGGCCATCCAGTAATGCCAGGGCAGGAGGTCGGGCTGCTGCAGCAGTGACGCGGTAGCGGCCAGCGAATCGGCCAGCACCACTTTCTTGAAGAGCCCGCCCACGATGCGGGGCAGCCCTTCCCACAGGTAGCCGGGGCTGAACCCGGAGGCGTGCGCGGCCTGGCCCTGGAAGGGCTGGAAGCGCTCGATGGGCCCGGAAACCAGAATGGGGAAGAAGAATATGTAGCTGAGGAAGTGGAAC
>JARYMO010000075.1 GCA_029907055.1 Syntrophomonadaceae bacterium
CTCCGAACTGCGGGACGTGCTCGACGCCAGGAAGCCCGGCCAGACGGTCAAGGTGACGCTGCTGCGGGAGGGCAGGGAACTTACCCTGTCGCTGGTGCTGGAGGAAAAGCCGTGAGCGGCGGCAGCGAAGGGGAGGAAACGCCATCCGCGGTGGAGAAGATGAGGGAGTGGGAGGGCCCTTCCCCGGCCTTGTCGGGACGCACGCCCGCGGGGTGAGGGAGAGGGGTGCCCTCAACGAGGAGGAGAGGAAGGTGGGTGCCATTCGCAGGATAGGCGTGCTGACCGGGGGCGGAGACTGCCCGGGACTCAACGCGGTCATCCGCGCGGTCACCAAGTCGGCCATCCAGCTCTACGGCTGGGAGGTCATCGGCTTCGAGGACGGTTTCAAGGGGCTGGTGGAGAACACCTACCGCCACCTGGACATGGACAGCGTGTCAGGCATCATCCACCGGGGGGGCACCATCCTGGGCACCACCAACCGGGACAACCCCTTCCACTTCCTGGTACAGGAGAAACCGGAAGCGGTCTACCGTGACATGTCCGACCAGGCGATGGCCAACCTGGAAGCGCTGGGGGTGGAGGCGCTCATCATTATCGGAGGTGACGGCAGCCTCAACATCGCTCACGGCTTCGCCCGCAAGGGGCTGAAGGTGGTGGGGGTGCCCAAGACCATCGACAACGACATCATGGCCACCGACATCACCTTCGGCTTCGACACCGCGGTGCTGACCGCTACCGAGGCGCTGGACCGGCTGCACTCCACGGCCGAATCCCACCACCGGGCCATGATCCTGGAGGTGATGGGGCGCTACGCGGGGTGGATCGCCCTGGAGTCCGGCATCGCCGGCGGGGCCGACGTCATCCTCATCCCGGAAATCCCGTTCCGCCTGGAACGGGTGGCGGCCAAGATCGAGGAGCGCAAGCGCTACGGCAAGAAGTTCAGCATCATCGTGGTGGCGGAGGGGGCCGTGCCGGTGGGAGGCCAGATGGTGGTGCAGAAACTGGTGCCGGAGAGCCACGACCCGGTGCGCCTGGGGGGCATCGGGCAGCAGGTGGCGCAGCAGCTGGAAGACCTGAGCGGCATGGAAACGCGGGTCACCGTGCTGGGGCACCTGCAGCGGGGCGGCAGCCCCACCGCCTTTGACCGCATCCTCTCCACCCGCTACGGGGTGGCGGCGGTGAAGGCGGTGGCGGCGGGCGATTTCGGCACCATGGTCAGCCTGCGCACGCCGCGCATCGTCACCGTGCCGCTGGAGGAGGCCATCGGCGAGATCCGCAAGGTGCCGCTGGACCACGACATGATCATGGCGGCCCGCGCGGTGGGCGTGAGCTTCGGGGACTGACAGCCGTGGAGCCGGCGCCGCCCTGGGCGAGGCGGGCGACCTTGCGCCTGCCGGGGCGGATGGCTATAATAGTGTCCGTGTGGGTGGCAGGTTGAGGCAGAGGGGGAATTACAGTGGTGTTCAAACCCAGGGGAGGAATATGGGGAGGAATCGTCGGTCTGCTGCTGGGTGGAGTGGGGTTCGGCCTGGCCATCTGGGCCGTCAACTTCTCCCTCGTCGCTCCCGATGAACAGACCTTGCGCTGGTTCCTGCTGGTCCCCGCCTACGGCCTGGCGGGGTTCTTCGTGTACCTGCTGCTGGGAGCGTTCAACCTCCGGTACCGGGCGGGAGACGATGGGCTCTCCATCCGCTGGGCGACGCGGCGCATCACCGTCCCCTGGAACCAGGTGCGGCGGGTGGTGCGCGTGACCGGGCGCAAGAACCTGGGCGCCCTCACCGGCATGAGCTGGCCCGGCTACATAGTAGGGACCTACACCCTGCGCGGAGTGGCACTGGTCAAGATGTACGGGACGCAGCCCAAGGGCGAGGTGGTGGTGGTGGAGACCGACCGCGGCAACTTCGGCCTCACCCCCGCCGACGCGGACCGTTTCGTCATCGAGGTCCTGCGCCGGAGCGGGGCCGAGCTGGAGGAGGTCAACGCCGACGAGATGCCCGAAGAGGTGAGGGGCAAGATCCTGGGCGAGGACATCATCTACATGGGCCTGTACGCGCTCAACCTGGTGCTGCTGCTGGGCGTCATCGCCTACCAGGCGGTGTTCTTTCCCGGTTCGGGAGCCTCGCGCATCTACGTCCTCTTCATCGCCCTGGGCATGGGGGTGCTGGCCTTCAACATCGGCAATGCCAGCCGCGTGTACCAGTTCATGCCCTCCGCCGCCTACCTGGTGTGGATCCTGAGCTTCTTCGTGATGGCCACCTTCCTGGTCTTTTCCATCTACGGCATCGCTCCCTAGGCGGGGGCCGGGAGAGGGCCAGGGCGGGCGATGGGTATACCGTAAATTGGTTATGGTAAACTAGCGCGACACATTCTCCGGGGGCGGCCGCAACGGCCGCCCCTCCTCGCGTCGGCCGCGGGCTTCGTTGCTGGGGCCGCCCCGGGCAGATTATAATAGTACTAACAGTCGCAAGAAGGGAGCAACCGGATGCAGCTTGGACTGATAGGACTGCCACTGGTGGGCAAGACCACCCTGTTCGAACTGCTGGCCGAGAGCCGCACCAGCGGGGCAGGCCGCACCCACCAGGCGGTGGTGCGCATTCCCGACCCGCGCGTCGATTTCCTCTCGGAACTCTTCCACCCCCGCAAGACCACCTACGCACAGTTGGAGATCGTTGATATCCCCGGCCTGGTCCCCGGATCGGACAGGGGGGCGGCGGCCTTCCTGGCCGCGGTGCGGGGAGCGGATGCCCTGGTGCACGTGGTGCGGGTGTTCGAGGACGAGCAGGTCCCCCACGTGGAGGGCAGCGTGGACCCGTTGCGCGACATCGAGCTCATCAACTACGAGTTGCTGCTGGCAGACCTGGACCTGGTGGAGAAGCGCCTGGAACGCATGCAGGCGGGCAAGAAGAAGAAGGGCAGCGGGGAGGAGCAGGTCCTGCTGGAGCGGCTGCGGAGCGCCCTGGAGGCCGAGCAGCCGATTTCCACGCTCTCCTTCAGCGAGCAGGAGCGGGCGATGATGAGCGCCTACCAGTTCCTCACCACCAAGCCGCTGGTGCTGGTGTTGAACGTGGGGGAGGAGCACCTGCGCAGCAGGAGTTTCCCCGGCCAGGAGGGAATAACTGAGTATGCGCGTTCCCACGGGATGCCGTTGCTGGTGGTGTCTGCCAGGCTGGAGGCGGAGATCGCCGAGCTGGAGGGCGAGGAGCGGGCGCTGTTCATGCAGGAGGCAGGCATCGATGAACCGGGGGTAGTGCGCCTGGCGCGCACGGTGTACCAATGCCTGGGACTGATCTCCTTCTTCACCGTGGGCGAGGACGAGGTCAAGGCCTGGACCATACCGGCCGGCACGCCGGCCCGCAGGGCGGCGGGCAAGATCCACTCCGACATCGAGCGGGGCTTCATCCGGGCCGAGGTGGTCAACTACCAGGACATGGTGACCTACCGGAGCATGGCCCGCATCAAGGAACAGGGGCTGTTCCGCCTGGAAGGCAAGGACTACGTCATCCAGGACGGGGAGATCGTCCATTTCCGTTTCAACGTGTGAGGGGTGGAGCGGTTCAAGCTGTCGGCGCGCGGCGCCGACACCTATAGTGGTGACGACATGCGGACATCATCGAGGAAGCGGGTGAACACATGGCGGCAAAGGGGCTGAGATTCGCGCATCTGGGCGATGTGCACCTGGGACACCGGTTCGCGTACCTGCCGCGCGAGAAGCGGCGGGTCAGGCAGCGCGAGGTCCGCGAGACCTTCACCCGGATGCTGGAGGAGATCTCCCGGCAGGCGGTGGAGCTGGTGCTGGTGGCAGGGGACCTGTTCGAGCACGAGGCGGCCGACAAGGCCCTGGTGCAGACGCTGCAGGACCGCCTGGGCAAGGTGGGGGTGCCGGTGGTGGTGGCGGCGGGCAACCATGACCCGCTGGTGAGCGATTCCCCCTATCTGGCCGAGGGCTGGCCGGCCAACGTGCACGTGCTGCGCGGCGCCGGCTGGCAGGTGGTGGACCTGCCGGAGCTGGATGCCAGCGTGGTGGGACTGAGCCACCAGGCCCCGGATGACCCCGGCCACGGACTGGAGGGCGTCCCGGAGACCAGCCGCGCGCACCGCATCGTGCTGGCACACGCTACCCTTGATGACCTGTATTCCTCCTCCCCCAGCCTGCCCGCCACCTTGCAGGACCTGGAACGGCTGCGCGCCGACTACCTGGCCCTCGGGCACTACCACAATTTCCACCCCATCCACGACAGCGAGGGCCGGCTGTGCGGCTGCTACCCGGGAACGCCGGAGCCGGTGGGCTTTGACGAGCGGGGGCAGCACGGCTTCGTGGTGGGGCGCCTGCGCGAGGGCGACGTCCACCTGGACTTCGTGCCCCTGGCCCAGCGCTCCTACCTGCAGGCGGAGGTGAACGTCTCCGGCTGCGAGTCCCTGCAGGACATCCTGGAGCGGGCGGAGGCGGCCATGCGCGCGGATGACGGCCAGCACCTGTGGGAGCTGGTGCTGACCGGGGAGGTCGACACCGACCTCAACGTGGAGACCGACTGGCTGGCGCACGAACTGCAGGACCGCGCCTTCTTCGTCAAGGTGCGCTCGGACCTGGTTCCGGCCTACAACCTGTTCGAGATGAAGAAGAGGCCGGGGGTGGTCTCCTACTTCATTGCCCACATGGAGAACAAGCTCAGCGCTGCCCAGAGTGCCGCCGAACGACAGAAGATCCAGAGGGCGATCGTCGTCGGCCTGGACGCCCTTACCAAGGGGGAGTTGAAGAGACGATGAAGATCAACAAGCTGGATATCCTGGGGTTCGGCAAGTTCGAGAACTTCCAACTGGAGCTGGCGGACGGGCTCAACATCGTCTGGGGCCCTAACGAGAGCGGCAAGTCGACGCTGGCGGCCTTCCTGCGTGCCGCCTTCTTCGGCTTCGGGGGTGCCAATCCCGGCGGCCCCGGCTACGAGGCCCAGTACCAGCGCTACCTGCCGTGGGCGGCGCGCAACTTCAGCGGGGCGGTGGAGTACGAGGTGGACGGCAAGCACTACCGGGCCGAGCGCGTATTCGACCGCAACAGCGAAGAAGTGAAGGTGTTCTCGCTGGACACCGGGCAGGAGATCACCCGCAGCTTCCCCTACGACAAGGCCCGGCGGGAACACGACTTCGCCAGCGAGCAGCTGGGGATGCACGAGAAGGTGTTCTCCAACAGCATCTTCCTCGGCCAGGGCGCCTTTGCCATCGACGCCGCGGACGCCGGCAGCTTCATCAAGGACAAGCTGGTCAACCTGATGATGACCGGCGACGAGGAGGTTTCCCTGAAGCGGGCCCTGTGGGTGCTGGACCAGGCCATCGACGATATCGGCACCCCGCAGGCCAGGAAGAAAGCACTGGGGGCGGCCTTGGCCCGCCTGGAGTCCCTGCAGGGCGAGCTGGCAGCGCTGGAGTCCCAGTTGGCGGAGCTCAACGAGCGCGAACGGGAGCTGGAGGACAAGCGCCGTCAACTGGTCGAGGTGTCCGAGCGCAGCGAGCTGCTGCAGCGGGCGCACCTGTACATGGAGGCGGCCGAGCATTTCGAGCGCTACGTGGCAGCCAAGGCCCTGCTGGAGCGCTTGACCCCCGAGCAGCTGATGCGCGAACTGCGCGAGGCCCGCGAAGGCCTGGAGCAGAGCCGGGCCCGCACCGACCAGCTGCGCAAGGACGCCGAGGAACTGGAGCGCCACATCAAGGTGGACAACCCCGATTTCTGGATCAAGAAGATCGACGACCTCACCGAGACCATCCTGCGCCTGAACCGCGAGTCGGCCAGCCTGGCACCGCGGGTGGTGGAGCAGGAGCAGCAGACCAAGCAGAGCCAGAGCCGCTCCGGCATGCTGCTGGGGGGAGCGGGGGCGCTGCTGGTGGGCTCGCTGGTGGCGCTGGCAGTGGGAGCGCCGCTGGCGGTGGCCGGGGGCACGTTCGCGGTGGCCGCCGGGATGGGGTACCTGGGCTGGCGGAGCTTCCTGACCTACCAGGAATCGGCGCGCAGCGGCGAAGAGGTGGACGTGCGCGCCAACATGAACCGTCTGCTCATCATGGAGAACCAGAACATGCTCAACGACATCCTGGGCCAGCTGGGGGCCAGCGACGTCGACCAGGCCAAGAAGCTGCTGCAGGAGTCGATGACCCTGCGCAACCGCAAGAAGGAACTGCAGCACGAGATCGAGAGCTCGCAGAAGCAGGTGTGGATCCACGAGCACCAGGTGCAGATGCTGGAGAAGCGCATGGTGGAGGTGCAGAACGCCACCATCGAGCGCGACAAGGAGATCGCGGTGCTGAACAGCCTGGGGTTCAAGGACGTGGAGAAGAACACCCAGGAGTTCATCGCCATTTCCGAGCAGCTGGCCGGTCAAGGGGGACCGGATGACCGCCAGCTCGAGCAGGAGCTGGCGGCGCTGGCCGGGCGGCGCGACGAACTGCTGCTGGAGATTGGCAAGCTGGAGCAGCAGGTGAAGGAGAAGAACGCGGTGCAGGGGCGCATCGCCGACGTCCGCGCGGACATGGAGGCCGGTCGGGCGCGCTGCGCCGAGCTGAGCGAGATGCTGGAGGTGCTGAAGCTGGCCCGGGCCGGGGTGGAAGAGGCGGTCAGCGGCTACCAGAAGGACTACCTGGGCAAGCTCAACCACCGGGTGAGCCGCATCGCCGCCGAACTGTTCGGCGGCCGCTACAGCACCGTCAACCTGACCGAAGACCTGGGCCTGACGGCCATCGCGCCGGAGACCATGAAGATGGTGCCGGTGGACAGCACCAGCCAGGGCACCCTGGAGATGTTCTACCTGGCCCTGCGGCTGGCGCTGGCGGACCTGATGTCCGGGGGGCGCAGCCCGGTGTTCCTGGTGCTGGACGAACCCTTCGCCAACCTGGATGACCAGCGCGCCCGCCGCCTGCTGGACTTCCTGGGCAAGGTGGCCGGCAGCCAGCAGGTCATCCTCTTCACCGCCCGCGAGGACCTGCTGCCGGCGGCGCCGCCCCAGGCTCACATCGTGAGGCTGGAGATGGCGGCCTAGGGG
>JARYMO010000076.1 GCA_029907055.1 Syntrophomonadaceae bacterium
TAATCGACAGCGCCGAGGTGTTGGTGGCCAGAATGCACTCCGGACCCGTAATCTCAGCCAGCTGCTTGAATACCTTCTTCTTGATGTCGATGTTCTCGATGATCGCCTCGATGATGATGTCACTGTCCTTGAAATCCGCCACATCGGTGCCGCTGGTGAGCAGGGCGTTGAACTGTTCCACCTTCTCGGCAGCCAGCTTGCCCTTCTCGACGTTCTTGGCCCATGCCTTGGCAATGCCCTTGAGCGCCTTGTCCACGATGGGAGCGTCGATGTCTACCAGATGGACCGCAAAGCCCGCCTCTACGCACACCTGCGCGATGCCGGCACCCATGGTGCCCGCTCCCAGAACCCCGATCTTCTTGATGGCCACGTTCCGAACCTCCCTCATTCTTTCTTTCCACTGCTGCCATCGCACCCGGTACCGGTTCACCTCCTCGCCCGGGGCCACAGGTATCGTGAATTCATTGCGGGAATCGCAAATGCCCTGTTGCCCCTTCCAGATGCAATATGCGTGCCAACATATGCAGGCACGCATCAGTTTCGACAGGAATGTCGATGTTGCCGGGGAACACGCCCCTCACCCTGCCAGCCCACTCTCATGGCCCCCTGGGAGGCTTCTCCCGTTTTGGGAGGAGCCCGGCGGGGACACGTGGCCCCTGGGCCGTTTCGCGATGCTCTCCCGAAACAGGAGAGGTGTCCTCCTGTTCCCGGAGACATTCTTCGTTGTACTCCCTCGCCCAGAGAGAGACGCCCGGAGGTGGCCAGACCGCCGGGCGCCTTTCCTGTTCCTTCCGCTCTTTGTCCTGATGGCCGGGCCCTCACCCCGCTCCTTCGAGCGCCACCACCCAGGCCTCCACCCCATCTTCCCCCAGGTTGGCCGGCCACCCGGCCCCCCGCAGCTCGCTGGCCGCCGCGCGCAACCAGTACCCGAAGGACCCCGGCCGGACATCGTCCGGGTCCAGCCTCGACACGTCCCGGTAGCCCAGGCCCCTGGCCGCAGGCACCAGGATGTGCCGGGCTGCCCAGTAGTCGAGGGCCACCGCGTCGGTGCTGGCAGCCACGATGCAGGCGGCCCGGGCCTCGTCGTAATCGGTCCAGGGGCCGCGTCCCGGATGCGGGTTGATCCAGATGGCGTCCAGCAGGTTCAGGTCCGGCACCCGCGTCCGCGCCATCTGCGTCCCCATGCCGCCCCGCACCACCGTGTCGTGGGCCCTGAACCCCAGCCGCCGGGTCAACTTGTCTGACACCACCCCCATGTAGTGTTTCACCGCCCCGGTCACCCCGGCCATGTGGTGGGCCTTGAGCACCGGGACGTTGAACACCTTCAGCCGGTCCCTGTCGTATGCCCCCCTGGCCGGGTCCCAGACCCCACGCTTGAAACTGAGGCAGGTCCCGAACGCGGTAACAAACTTGGGGTAGGACGGCAGTAGCCCGGTGACCGGCGACGGTGGGCCGTCGATGACATAGCCGTCCTCGCCATCGCCGCTCTCGAATTCCTTGACCTGCCGGTTGGTGATGCGGTCCCACAGGAAGGTGGACACGCGGTGCCGGGCGGCGAACTCGTCGACCACCTTCTGTACCGACTGCCCTCGGTCGCGGGCGTTGTTGCGCACCAGGTCGAACCCGCCGCCACGGCCGGCATACCCGAACTGGGCCTGGCCGTTGTCCGCCACCACCAGCTCGCCCCTGAACCCCTCGGGGTGGGCCAGCAGCAGGGCAATGAGCTCGCGCAGCAGGTCGGTGTTGGTCCCTCCCCTGCGGTCCCACTGGCTGTTCACCTTGAGCAGGACCACGTCATCGGCGCCGACAATGCCCGCGGGGTCGCACTCCACTCCCCGCGGAGACACGGCGCGGTAGAGAGCAACGCCGTGCCTGCCCATCAGTCCCGCCAGCACCTTCAGCCCACCATCGTTGCCCTGGGTGCCGGTAACCGCAAACACCCGGCTGACGCTCCCGCCAGGGGACAGCGCACGGGGAGTTGCGTCGCTGCTGGTTGCGCGCATGAACCCGACCCCCTGTCCGTGTCTTTGCACGCGTTCCCCGCCGGCGTATGATGGGGACAGGCCCACTACCACGCCCCAGGGAGGGATGAACTGTGATTACCGGTATCGGCACCGACCTGCTTCGCATCGACCGCCTGGCGGACGCCCTGGATGTTGCGGGCGGGCCCTTCATGGAAGCCGTGTTCACCGCCCGCGAGGAGGCCCACGCCCGCACCCACCCCGACCCGCACGCCTACCTGGCAATGCTGTTCGCGGCCAAGGAGGCCGTCTTCAAGTCGCTGGCCGCCAACTGGGACCAGGGAGTGAAGCTCAGCCAGGTGGAGATCACCCACGGGGCCAACGGGCAGCCACTGGTCACGCTGGGCGGCCCGCTGGGCGCGCTGGCCCAGGCCCAGGGGGTGACCGTCATCCGGGTCAGCATGTCCTGCGACGGCGACTACGCGGTGGCCTCGGCGGTCGCCATCGCTCAGGGCGAAGCCTGAGCGGCCGCCTTCCTGGCCAGCAGTGCCGCGATGTAGTCCACCGCCTGCCCGATGGTCTTGTTGCGGCGGGCATCCCCGCCGGGGATCTCGATGTCAAACTCGTTTTCCAGCACCGCGGTCAGCTCGACGATGTTGAGCGACCTCGCGTGCAGGTCCTCCAGGAAGCGCGTGTCCCGACTCAGTTCGCCCCGCTCCCGGTGGAACACGCGAGCGACGACTGCCATTACCCGTTCTTCGACGTCATTGCCTGCCATCCCCAACCCTCCTCCCGTGGCGGTCAATCACAGGCCGTCTGGTCGACCGCCTGCGCCGCCACCAGCACCGTGGCACCGACGATGTCGTCCACCGTGGCCCCCCGCGAAAGGTCGCTCACCGGGTGCGCGAACCCCTGCAGGATGGGACCGTAGGCCGCGGCGCGGGCCAGCCGCTGCACCAGCTTGTAGGCAATGTTTCCTGCATCCAGGTCCGGGAAGATAAGGATGTTGGCCCGGCCTGCCACGCTGCTGTCTGCCGCCCCCTTGGAACGCGCCACCTCAGCCACAAGGGCCGCGTCCGCCTGCAGCTCTCCGTCAATCGACAGGTCCGGGGCCAGCTCCTGCGCCCGCCGCGTGGCGGCGACCACCTTGTCCACCCGCGGGTGCTGGGCACTCCCCCTGGTGGAGAAGGAGAGCAGCGCTACCCGCGGCTCCCACCCCAGCAAGGCACTGGCGCTGCGCGCCGTCGTCACGGCAATATCCGCCAGTTCCTCCGCCGACGGATCCGGGTTGACCGCGGCGTCAGCAAACACCAGCAGGCTGCCTTCCGGACCGCTGTAGCCGGGGATGTCCATCACGAAGAAACTGGATGGCACCGTGACTCCCGGCGCCAGCCCGATGAGCAGTTCGCCGGCAATGACCACCTCTTCGGTGGCGTGCGCTACTCCCGCTACCATGGCATCCGCATCCCCGCTGCGCACCATCATGGCCGCATGGTGGAGCGGCGAGGCCAGGATGCGGGAAGCCGCCCCTTCCGGCAGCCCCCTAGTGGCAGCGTACCGGGCCACGTAGTCCTGCCGGCGCGGGTCGGTGGCAACATCGACCAGGGTAATTCCCTGGGTGTCGAGAGACAACTCCTGCGCCGTGGCGCAGATGGCCTCCGTGCGGCCCAGCAGGACGGGGCGTGCCAGTCCCTCTCGCTGCACCACCACCGCCGCCCGGATGATGCGCTCATCCTCTCCCTCCGGGTACACCACCCGCACCGGACGTCCTCGCGCCCGCTCCCGCAAACGCGCCATCATTTCCATCGCCCATCACCTCGCCCCGGGGACCGCACTGGCGCGTTAACGCGCGCGGCGGCCCGGGGGCAGGTGCCGTGCTCCTCCCCGAGGCCGCCGTCGCTGCGCTACACCAGCTTCCAGGCCAGCACCTTGAGCCCCATCAGGGTCAGGATGTCCGGCTCCACCGGCACCGGACCCCGCTCAAACAACGCCTGCAGCTCTTCTGGTTCCGCTTTCACCCCGGTGATGATGCCCTGCACCACCGGTCCTTCTGCCAGCACGATGTGGCCGTAGGTGTAGGGAGCAATGTCCACGAACCGCGCGTTGGGGGGAGGTGCGGCGCCGTGCGAGGCGAACAGCAGTGTCCCCTTGCCGGAGAGTTCGACCCACTCCACGTCAGGGTTGCCACAGTGTTCGCAGGCCGTGGTGGGGGGGAAGGTGTACGCGTCGCAGAAGTCGCAGTGGGTGGCCAGCAGCTTGCCTTCGGCCAGGCCGTCGTAGTAGCGCTTGATGATGGAGTCCGCCATCGCCGTTAACACCTCCTCAGGATGAGCACCGTGCTGATCATCGCGTAGCCGTGGGTATGAATGGCGCAGGTCTCGGGCCAGGGCCGGATCTGCCTGCGGCCGGCCTCTCCCCGCATCTGCAGCACGGCCTCGTAGGTGTCGGCGCCTGCGCTCGCCGCCCAGGCGTGGCCGAACGCGTGGCGACCTCCATGCGTGCTCATGGGACGGTCCCCGTCGTACCTCAGGCGGCCGTCGCGCGCGTACTGCGTCCACTTGCCCTCCGGGATGTAGCCGGACAGCTCGGCATTGCACATGCCCACGATGTTGGAGCAGTCATGGGTGTGCAGGTAGTCCAGTTCGCGTGGCGAAACCCCCGACATCTGGTAGGCGCGCTGCCAGGCCAGGCGGTCGATGGGCCACAGGCTGGGGTCCTTGTCGTACCAGGGCAGGTCACTGTAAGCGATGCCGAACCCCAGCAGGTCCACCGGGGCCTCGCTGTGGTAACGGGCCGCGTCCTTGCGCACCAGCACCATGGCGGAGGCGCCGTCAGCCACCGTCACCACGTTGCGGATGCGGCAGGGCCAGGCCACGAAGGGGTTGAAGCGGGACTTCCAGAACTCCCAGGGGTCGCTGAAGCCCAACCGGGCCGCCTCGTCCTCCAGGGTCTCCTGCAGGATGGCCTTGGGGTTCATGGCCCCGTGCAGGCGGCGGGTGCGGCACAGCTCGAACATGGCGCGGTCATAGTCCTCGATGGCAATGCCATACTTGCGGCAGTAGCCGAGGGCGACCAGCCCGTTGTAGACGGAGAAGATCTCGTAGCCCTGGGGCACCGAGTACGCCTGGTTGACAGCGTAGTCCGTCCACGCCCACGCCTCCTCGGTGGAGATGGGGACGCGCTCATAGGGGCTCATGTCCTTCACCCGCGTGCGCGTGGCCTCCAGTCCCACCACCAGGACCTTCTCGTAGACGCCGGAGGCGATGGCCATGGCCGCCATGGCCGCCCCCACGTTGGTGGTGGAACACTGGGCTTCGAAGTGAACCCCGGCCTTGAACTGGGCTCCGATCCACTTGGAGAGCTGGCTGTAGGTCCCCGGCAGCTGGGTGCTGTGGACCATGGCATGGCCCACGAACACCGCGTCCAGCTCCTGCGGCGAGATGTTGGCATCCTCCATGGCCTCCTGGGCGGCCATGGCCGCCAGCTCCTGCATGCTCAGTCCCTTAATCTCAGGCGTTTCCAGCAAGTCCCCGAAGCGGGTGCACCCCACCCCGACGATGCTAGCGCCTTCCTTGAGTTTGCCCCTCATTCCGTGCTCCGCCTCCTTTCCGGCCCTCGACCGCCCCGCGTGCTGTCGTGCGGGAGCGGTTGCGGGCATCAACGTTCCGTCGCACAGACGCTGGCGGCAGGCGTGCGCTGGCCGCCGGATCCGCGGTCTGCCGCGCCCTCTGTCCGTGACGCACCTGCAACTGTAGGCTCCCCACCCCCTTCCGGACATCCTGCCAGGGACAAGGACGGGCACACACCGTTGACTCGCCTCCCCCCACCGGGGTGCGCGCGTGAACCTACCGGGGCGACAACCTGGGAGCGATGTATGCGTGGAGAAAGGAAATGACAGCGGCGTGTCCGCCTGCTCGCGGCGGCTGGGCCGCAGCTGGGGTCGACTGGTGGGTCGTTGGCAGGAATCGAACGAGCCCGCGCTGTTGCGTGACTCTAGTTTCATTGTACACCCTGAAAGCAAGCGCCTCAACCGGACCGGCGGCAGCGGGGCAGCCTGCTGCAGCACGAACGGGGGCCGACCTCCGGGCTCACTGGATGAGCCGGCGACGGATCATCAACAGGGGGAGACGGGCACTGAGCAGCAGGAAGGCAGCCAGCCAGGCAAGGTGGCCGGCGACAGCCGGTGTGACCCGTCCCAGCACCAGCGGACGCACCGCCTCCACCGCGTGGTACAGGGGCATGAACCAGGCCAGGCGCCGCACGGCCTCCGGCAGCACATCGAGAGGAAAGAAGATGCCTGAGAAGAAAAACATGGGGGTGATGAAGAGGGTGAAAAAGTATTCGAAGGAATCAAACCCCGGGGCAATGCTGGTCCAGACCAGGGAGAGCACCGAGATGACGCCCACGGTCAGCAGGAGCGGGACCGGCACGGCCAGCGCCCAGGCCGACCTGACCACCCCGAAGGCGGCCACCACGCACAGGAAGACCGACCCGTACAGCACCCCCTTGAAGGTCCCGTACAGCAGCTCGCCGCACACCACGTCATCCAGGCTCACCGGGGTGGCCACCATGCCCTGGAAGGATTTCTGCACCGCCATGCGCGTGTAGCTGCCGTAGGTCATCTCGTAGGCGCTGGCGAACATGGCCGAGGATGCCACCAGCGCCGGCGCCAGGAATTCCAGGTAAGTAAGCCCCTGCACCCTGCTCACGAAGCCACCCAGCCCGATGCCCATCGCCCACAGGTAAAAGACGGGGTCGATGATGTTGAAGACCAGGTTGGCCTTCCAGGTCTTGCGGAAGATGAGCAGGTTGCGGCGGAACACCCTCCACACCAGCGCCCAGCAGATGTCGGGGGGGACGAGCAGCGCGCGCGGGAAGTCCCT
>JARYMO010000077.1 GCA_029907055.1 Syntrophomonadaceae bacterium
AGGTGGTCGGACAGGGTGTGGCCGTCGGTCTCGCCCTTCTCGGTCATGATGTTGGCCACGTAGATCTTGGGGGCCGGGCTGCAGCGCAGCGCTTCGGCGACTCCCCTCACCAGCAGGTTGGGGATGAGGCTGGTGTATAGGCTCCCCGGCCCCAGGATGACGGCCTCCGCCGCCGCGATGGCCTCCAGCGTTTCGTCCAGCGGCCGGCAGTCCGGCGGCAGCAGGAACACCCGGTGAATGCCCTCTTCGGCCTGGCGGATGGCGGTCTCTCCCGTCATAAGCACCCCGTTGCGCAGCTCCGCCGCCAGCACCACCTGCTGGAGGGTGGCCGGCAGCACCCGCCCGCGCACCGCCAGCACCTTGCTCACTTCCTTGATGGCCGACACCAGGTCGCCGGTGATCTCCTCCATGGCCACCAGCAGCAGGTTGCCCAGGCTGTGCCCCTTCAGACCGTCGCCGGCCTGGAAGCGGTGCTGGAAGACCCGGTCCATCAGGGTCTCGGTCTCCGCCATGGCCACCAGGCAGTTGCGGATGTCCCCGGGCGGCAGCACCCCCAGTTCGCCCCGCAGGCGCCCGGAACTGCCGCCGTCGTCGCTGACCGTCACCACCGCGGTCAGGTTGCGGGTATAGCGCTTCAGCCCGCGCAGCAGCACCGCCAGGCCGGTGCCGCCCCCGATGGCCACCAGCCGGGGCCCGCGCTCGCGCAGGTCCTCGTACTTCTGTCTCGGTCTACTCAAATCCTGTTCCCTCCGCGTGGTAGCGCTCCACGTCACGGTGCTTGATGACCACCCGGTACCCCTGCCGGCGGAGGTGCTCGCCCAGGTACTCGGCCAGCACCACCGAGCGGTGCTGCCCGCCGGTGCAGCCCATGGCGATGACCATGTGCGTCTTGCCTTCCTTGACGTAGTAGGGCAGCAGGTACTTCAACATGTTCAGGTAGCGGCGCAGGAAGGTCCTGGTCAGCGGGGACTCCAGCACGTACTCCTTCACCGCCGGGTGTTGCCCGGTCAGGCGGTGCAGGGCCGGCTCGTAGTTGGGGTTGGGCAGGAAGCGCACGTCCATCACCAGGTCGGCGTCCATCGGCAGCCCCAGCTTGTAGCCGAAGGACAGGCAGGTCACGCTCATCATGCCGCCCTTCTCGTCCTCCCCGAACAGGCGGATGAGTTCCTCCTTCAGCTGGCGCACCGAGATGGCGGAGGTGTCGATGATCATGTTGGCGCGGCCGCGCAGCTCCTGCAGCATCTCCTTCTCCGCGCGGATGGCCTCCACGATGTCCCCGGCCGGGGCCAGCGGGTGCTTGCGCCGCGACTCCTTGAAGCGGCGGATGAGCACTTCCTCGGAGGCCTCCAGGAACAGGATCTGGAAGCGGATGCCGGAGCGCTGCATGTCCTCCAGCGCCGCCGCCAGGTCGTGGAAGAAGCGTCCGCCGCGGGCGTCGATGACGAACGCCACCCGCTGCTTCTTGCCCTCCACCTGGCTGCTGAGCTCGGTGAACTTGGACACCAGCGCCGGGGGGAGGTTGTCCACGCAGAAGTATCCCAGGTCCTCCAGGCAGTTGACCGCCTGGGTCTTGCCCGCCCCTGACAGCCCGGTGATGATGAGCACTTCCATGTCGTCCCGCTGTGCCGTCACGTCGTCCCTCCGGCTCCCCCGCCGCTGTCTCCCCTCCACCCGCCATTATACCAGACCTCTGCCTCCCCCCTGAACCAAGGGCACGCTCTTCTGAAACAAGGGGACGCTCTTTCTGTTTCAGCCAGTCGTCCCGAAACAAGGGGACGCTCTTTCTGTTTCAGCAGCCATCCCTGCCGCCGCGGTGCCCGCCACGGGGAGGCGCGTTCCGCCGCCCCTTCCCGGCCCCTGGGCCGGCCACTCCTCGCCCCCAACCCTCCCCGGCCTGGAAGAGAACCCTCTCACGGCCGGCGCCTCCCGCCACCATTGCGCTCGGCCCTGCGCGCCAAGCGCGGCCGCCCGCCAGGGGCGGAGCTCACTGGGCCATCCTGGCCTTGAGCTCGTCGATGGCCTGCACCGGGGTGGGGTTGATACCGTACTCCAGGGCCAGGTAGGTGCTGGTGTAGTCGCCCACGTACATCAGGGAGAAGAGGCGGGCCAGGAGCCCTTCGCCGCTGGAGTGCACCTCGCTGATGCTGGCGGCGCGCCGTCCCACCACGTCGGCGGTGATGGCCATGCGCTTGACCACCCGTTCGTGGTCATCGCGGTCACGCAGGATGACCAGCGCCAGGCGCCGCACCAGGTCTTCCGGGGCCTCGAAGCCCACGATCTCGTTGTGGTCCAGCTCGGGGAACACATTGTAGTAGGCCGGGCTCTTGGCGTTCTCGTTGATCTGCCCCTTCCAGCGCAGGGCCGCCACCTCGGTGCTGCCGGCGGCGCCCCAGATGATGGGCAGCGCCCCCGCCAGCCTGGCCGCCAGCTGCCGCGCCTCGTTGCGCTCCGCCGGCACCGCGGGCAGCAGGGTGGCTCGACGCTCCTGCAGCACCCTGGCCGTCTCCTGGATTTCCTCGCTCACCCCGGCCAGCAGACGCAGGCGCTCCAGCAGCAGGGCGGCGGGAGCGAACAGGTAGCCCGCGGCGGCGCGGGGCATGAACCCCGGAGGTACCTCGATGACCGGGACGCCATCGTGCGCCGCCCATTCCGCCAGCTTGCCCCCGGTGGTCACCGCCACCAGGTGGGCTTGGCGGCAAAGCGCGTCCACGTAGGCACTGAGGGTCTCCTCGGTGTTGCCGGAGTAGCTGACCGCCAGCACCAGGCTGTCCGGTCCCACGCAGGCCGGCAGGCGGTAGTCGCGGTTGACCAGCACCGGCACCGGCAACCGTGACTGGCAGTAGGTGCGCAGCACGTCGCCGCCGATGGCCGATCCCCCCTGGCCCGCCACCACGATGCAGTTATACCGGCGCGGCATCTCCTCAGCCCAGCGCAGGTCCAGTCCCAGCGACTCCGTGAACTGCTCCGGCAGCCGCTCCAGGTACCCGAACATGGTGTCCGCCGTCAGCTCCTCGCCCATCGCTCCGCCTCCTTTACCTTCCCCCGTTCACCCTGCGCCGGGCCAGCACCAGGCTGCCCACCAGGCCGGCCCTGGCCCCCAGCACCGATGCCCGCAAAATAACGTCTCCAGCCAGCGTGCACATGGCCCGCCGTCGCATCTCCGCCTCCGCCCCTGGCAGCAGCAGGTCGCCCATGCCGGCGGTGATGCCGCCCCCCAGCACGATGACCGCCGGGTTGAAGAGGTTGACCAGGTTGCCCAGGCCGATGCCCAGGTAGTACGCGGCCATGCGCACGATGGCCAGCGAAGGGGCATCCCCCTGCCGGGCCAGCTCGGCCACCAGGCGGGCGGTGATGTTGTCCGGTTCGCCCTCCGCGGCCTGCAGCAGCGCCTCCGCCTGCCCGTCCCGGGCCCGCCGGCGCGCTTCACGCTCCATGGCCCCGCCGGAGGCCAGGCTCTCCAGGCAGCCGTGGTTGCCGCACCCGCAGCCAGGGCCGCCTTCCGGCACGATGGTCATGTGTCCGAACTCTGCCGCCCCCCCGGCTGCCCCGTGGTAGATGTCGCCGTTGATGATGATGCCGCCCCCGATGCCGGTCCCCACTGTCACGTACAGCAGGTCGGGCCACTGGTCCCGCAGCCCCACCCGCTGCTCGCCCAGCGCAGCCAGGTTGGCGTCGTTGTCCAGCCACACCGGGACCTGCAACAGCGCGGCCAGGCGGTCGCGCAACGGGAAGTCGCGCCACCCCAGGTTGGGGGCTTCCCGCACCACGCCGGTCACCGGGTTCAGCGGTCCCGGCGCCCCCACCGCCACCCCCGCCAGCCGCTCCCGCGGCAGGCCCGCCTGCTGCAGCAGCTCGTGCACGCTGCCGGCAATGCGGTGCAGCACGCCCTCCGGGCCCGACTCGGGGCAGGTGTCCAGCCGCACCTCGGCCAGCACCTTGCCCTGCAGGTCAGAGAGCCCGCTCAGTATCTTGCTGCCCCCCAGGTCTACTCCCACCACCACGCGCGCGGGCATCGGCATCCCCCTTTCGGTCAGTGCTGCCCGGCCGGTGCCGGCCACTCCCTCCGCGTCCGGCCCGGCCGCCGTCCCGCCCTACACCCGGTGCAGGCTGTACTCCATGGTCCCCAGCCCGATGCGCTGCCCGTGCAGCAGCTGGTACTCCCACTCGATGGCCGGGTGGGCCCCCAGGAACTTGTCCTCTCCCGGCAGCAGCCCCTCCACCAGCGAGCCGGGCTGCCCCGGCAGCCTGTTCACCGCCTGCGCGCAGGCGTGGTCCAGCGCCACCGGGTCCAGGGCAGCGAATATCCCCACGTCCTGGGTGAGGGGCACGTCGTTGAACCCGTAGCAGTCGCACTCCGGGCTGACATTCATGACAAAGGAGAGGTAGCCCACCTTGCCCCGCTTGCCGTGCACCGCCCCCAGGGCATACTCCGCCGTCTTCTCCTGGATGGCCTGGGGGGTGGTCTTCCAGTTGATGCGGATGGCGTCGAACAGGCAGCTGGCGACACACTCCCCGCAGCCGTAGCACTTCTGGTAATCGATGACTGCCTTGGGCTTCTCCCCCGCCACCATCTCCACCAGGGTGATGGCCTCCACCGGGCACCACTCCGCGCATTTCCCGCACCCGGTGCACTTGTCGGTCTTGACCGAGGGCAGCACGTCGGAGTGCATCTGCTGCTTGCCGCTGCGGGAGCCCAGGCCCATGCCCAGGTTCTTGATGGCCCCGCCCACGCCGGTCAGCTCGTGCCCCTTGAAGTGGGTCATCACCACCATGGCGTCCGCGTGCACCGCCGCGCTGGCGATGTGCACCTCGCGGAAGTGCACGCCGGGGATCTTCACCTTCACGTAGTCCTTCCCGGTCAGGCCGTCGGCGATGACCAGCGGCGCCCCCACCACCGCGTAGTCGAACCCGTTGGCCACCGCCGACTCCAGGTGCTGGACGGCGTTGGCCCGCTGCCCGCGGTAGAGGGTGTTGGCGTCGGTGAGGAAGGGCAGCCCCCCGCGCGCCCGCACCATCTCCACCACCCGCCGCACGAAGGGCGGCCGTATGTAGGCCATGTTGCCGGGCTCGCCGAAGTGCAGCTTGATGGCCACCAGGTCGCCGGGGGCCACCACGTCCATCACCCCCGCCTCCTCCGCCAGTCGCTGCATCTTGTCCAGCAGGCTGCGGTTGCCCTTGGCGCGCAAGTCAGTCCAGTACACCCGTGCCGCCATCTGCATTCTCCTTTCCCTCGCCCAGTACCAGGGACACAATGGCATGCGCCACCCCGCCGTCGTCGTTGGAGAGGGTCACCAGGTCAGCCGCCCGCCGCACCGCCTCCGGGGCGTTGGCCACTGCCACCCCAACTCCCGCCCAGCGCAGCATGTCGATGTCGTTGTAGCTGTCGCCGATGGCCATCACCTGCGCCCGCTCCACCCCCAGGTGGGCCGCCACCGCCGCCAGCGCCCTGCCCTTGGTGGCCTCGGGGTGCATGAGCTCCAGGAAGTGCGGCTTGGAGCGCGTGACGTACAGGCGGGAGGCGAACTCGCGCTGCAGCCTGGCCTCCAGCGCCGCCAGGCGCTCGACCTGGTAGGACACCGCCAGCAGCTTGAAGGTGCCGCCCTCCACCACGTCCTCCAGGCGTTCCACCAGCAGCGGGGTCACCCCCGCCAGCCGCGCGTAGTCCTCCCCCTCCGGGGTCAAGGCCTCCATGCACAGCCGATCGTCCCAGTAGGCCTGCACGTGCAGCCCCCACTCGCGCAGCCGCGCCAGCGCCTGACGGCCTGCCCCGGGATCCACCTTGCGGCTGACCAGCTCCTCGCCCGAGAGGACGTGGCGCACCAGCGCCCCCTGGTAGCTGATGAGCGGCAGGTCCACGCCCAGCTGCAGGGCGTAGGGCAACGCCGAGGCGAACATGCGCCCGGTGGCCAGCGTGATGTGCACCCCCCGCCGGCGCGCCCGCGCGATGGCCTCCGCCGCCGCCGGGGGGATGCGCAGCCGGGAGTCGAGCAGGGTGTCGTCGAGGTCGATGGCTACCAGCTTGATGCGCCGCTCCCCGGGAATACAAGGGGCGGGCCCTGCCCACCCCTGCGCGTGTCTTCCTATGGCCGGTGCAGTGCTCATCTAGTCCTCTACCAGGTAGCTGACCACCGCGCTGATGAGGGAGATGACGATGGCCGCCAGCACCGCCCACCAGAAGCCGGTGAAGTCGAAGCCCTTGATGATGAGGCTGGTCAGCCACAGCATCAGGCCGTTGATGACGAAGGTGAACAGCCCCAGGGTCATGATATTGAAGGGCAACGTGAGGAGCAGCAGCACAGGGCGTATGATGGCATTGATGACGCCCAGGAAGATGGAGCCCACGATGGCCCCCAGGATGGTCACCTCGAAGCCGCGCAGCACGGCAGCGGTGAGAATGATGGCAAAGACGTTGATCAGCCACCGCAATGTCCAACCCTGCATAGTACCACTCCTATCCCGCATTGGTGTCCACCTTTATTGTATCACAGCGTGCAACGCTGCATGCACCTTCTCGGCCACCGCCCGGTTCATACCCGCCACCGCCGCCAGCTCCTCCACGCTGGCCGCCCGCATCTCCTCCAGCGAGCCGAAGCGCTGCCACAGCGCCTGCTTGCGGCGGGGCCCGATGCCGGGAACGGTGTCCAGCACCGAGGCCCGCACCCGCCCCCGGCGGCGGCTGCGCTGGTGGGCCAGCGAGAAGCGGTGGGCCTCGTCGCGCAGCCGCTGCAGCACCTGCAGGCCGCGGTGCGTGCGCGGCAGCCGCAGCGGTTCC
>JARYMO010000078.1 GCA_029907055.1 Syntrophomonadaceae bacterium
ATAGGTCCCAATTACCTCCTATACTCCGGCGGGCAACGGTTGCCCCCGTTGCCCGCGCACCGCTTTTTCGGGGTAGTTGGGGAAAAGAGAGGAGGGCCGGGCCCGGCCGCAAGGGTCCGCGGGGCCGGCGAGGAGACACGTGACCGGAGGAAAAGGAGGAGAAAACCACTATGATGATGGAAGTGCAGGACGTCGTAATCGTGAGTGCTTGCCGGACGGCCATCGGCGATTTCCTGGGCAGCCTGAAGGATGTGCGCGCCAATGACCTGTCCATCACCACCGGCCGCGAAGCCATCAAGAGGGCTGGCATTGAGCCGGGAATCATCGACGAGCTGGTGCTGGGCATGGTGCTCCACCATGGCAACGGTTCCCTGCCCCCGCGCCAGGTGGCAATGGCCCTGGGACTGCCGGTCCGCAGCGGGGCTGTGGAGATCAACCAGAACTGTGCCTCTGGTATGCGGGCGCTGGAAGTAGCGGCTCACAACATCATGCTGGGTAAGACTGAGGTGGCGCTGGTCATCGGGACCGAGAGCATGAGCAACATCCCCTACATCCTGCAGAAGGCGCGCTCCGGCTACCGCATGGGCGACGGCAAGATCGAGGATGCCATGATCTCTGACGGCCTGTTCGACAAGCTGGTCCCCGGGCACATGGCCATCACGGCGGAGAACGTGGCCGAGAAATACGGAATCACCCGCGAGGAGTGCGACCAGCTGGCCCTGATGAGCCACCAGCGGGCGGCGGCCGCCAATGTCAACGGCACCGTCAAGTCGGAGATCGTACCGGTGGAGATCCAGACCAAGAAGGGCGTGAAGATATTCGAGGTTGACGAGCACCCCATCATGGACGCCAGCCTGGAGAAGATGGCCAAGCTGCCGCCGGTCTTCAAGAAGGACGGCGTGGTCACCGCCGCCAACGCCTCGGGCATCAACGACGGCTCCTCGGCGGTGGTGCTGATGTCCAAGAAGAAGGCGCAGGAACTGGGGGTCAAGCCGCTGATGAAGATGGTGGCCTGCTGCACCGAGGGCGTGGACCCGAAAGTGATGGGGCTGGGGCCGGCAGTGGCTATTCCCAAGGCGCTGAAACAGGCAGGGCTGCGCTTCGAGGACATCGAGTACTTCGAGATCAACGAGGCCTTCGCTGCCCAGTTCCTCGGGGTGGCACGCATGCTGAAGGAGGACTTCGGCATGGAGCTGGACATGAACAAGACCAACCTCAACGGCTCCGGCATCGGGCTGGGCCACCCGGTGGGGTCAACGGCCCTCAAGATCATCGTGTCGCTGTACTACGAGATGGAACGGCGGGGATGGACCCTGGGCTGCGCCTCGCTGTGCGTGGGCGGCGGCCCGGGCATGGCCTCCATCTGGACCCGCGACATCTAGGCAGGAATTGGCGAGGCGTGCGACTCCACGCGAGGGGCAACGGGATAATCCCGTTGCCCCTTTTTTCACATGCCGCCAGCAGGAGCCGCGTCCGAAGGAGAGAATGTGAGCGGGTAGAATCGGGTGTGTGCTCCCCGCAAGACAGAGGAACGAAGAGAAGGAGGAGGGAGGCTCAATGTTCGAGGCCGAGTACCGGAAGAAGCTGGTGACGCCGGAGGAAGCCGTCAAGGTAGTCAAGTCGGGGGACTGGGTGGACTATGTCTATTTCAACGGCCAGCCCAAGGCCCTGGACCGGGCGCTGGCGCGCAGGAAGGACGAGCTGTACGGGGTGCACGTGCGCAGCGCCATCTCGCTGCCACCCTTCCCGGAAGTGGCGCAGTGTGATCCTACCATGGAACACTTCCAGTGGGACAGCTGGCACTTCAGCGCCTTCGACGCCAAGCTGGCCGACCAGGGCCTGTGCAGCTACTCGCCGCTCCTGTACCACGAGGTGCCGGACTACTACCGGCGCCGCGAGGTGGAGATCGACGTGGCCATGATGCGGGTGTGCCCCATGGACCGCTTCGGCTACTTCAACTTCGGCATCAATGCTTCGCACTGCGAGGCGGTGCTGGAGAACGCCCGCATCGCCATCGTGGAAGAGAACGAGAGCATGCCCTACGTGTACGGGGGCAACGGCAACCAGATCCACATTTCGGAGATCGACTTCGTGGTGCGGGGGGAGAACGAGCCCATGGCCAACGCCCCCATCCTCGAGGCCACTGAAGCCGAGAAGAAGATCGCCGATCACATCCTGGAAGACATCCACGACGGCTGCTGCATCCAGCTGGGCATCGGCGGCCTGCCCAACTACCTGGGACACCAGATCGCGGAGGCGGGCCTGCGTGACCTGGGGGTGCACACCGAGATGATGGCCGACGCTTACGTCGAGATGTGGGAGAAGGGCTGCATTACCGGCGCCAGGAAGGAAATCGACCGCAAGAAGATGGTGTGCGCCTTCGCCCTGGGCTCTCCCAAGCTGTACGACTTCATGGACCGCAACCCCATGATCGCCTGCTATTCGGTCGACTACACCAACAACCCGTACGTGATCTCACGTATCTCCAACATGATCTCCATCAACGCCTGCCTGGAGGTTGACTTCTACGGCCAGGTGGTTTCCGAGATGCAGGGCCCGCGCCAGATCACCGGCACCGGCGGGCAGTGGGACTTCGTGTACGGGGCCTATCACTCTCCGGGCGGCAAGAGCTTCCTGTGCATGCCCTCCACCTACCAGGCCAAGGACGGAAGCATACGCTCCAGGATCCGCCCCTTGCTGACCCCGGGGGCGGCCTGCACGGTTTCCCGCCAGCTCACGCACTGGGTGGTGACGGAGTACGGCAAGGCGCTGATGAAGTGCCAGTCAGTCTGGAAGCGCACCGAAAACCTCATCAACATCGCCCACCCCGACTTCCGGGACGAGTTGATCCGCGAGGCTGCGCGCATGGGCTTCTGGAAGCGCACCAACAAGCTTGACCCCTGACCTCACCGGAGGACATCCCCGGCCATAGCCAGGGAGCGTCCCGGCGCCCCCGGCAGGGGTGACTGGCGCCGCGTCCGCCGGGGGTATCGCAGGGGAGGCCAGTGCCGGGGCAGCAGCCGCCGCGCCGTTGACAGTGCGCGGCGGCTTTGCTACTATCAGGGTGTAACTGACCATTTAACAGGCGAAAGTGTGCCTAGGGTTCCGTGCACGTTCCTGGAGGTGTGGTCTGGTCCGAGTGGCACAGGCGCGAGCGCGCCACACCGGAGGGACAAAAGCCCAGGCGGGTAGGTTTCGCTTCCTTGCGGGTGATGCGAAGTCTATCCGGTTGGTTTTTTTGTGTGTGCGAGAAGACAGGCGAGGGGGTTGGGTGTGATGCCGCGGGTAGGGATAGTAATGGGCAGCGATTCGGACCTGCCGGTCATGCGGTCGGCAGCGGAGGTGCTGGACAGGTTCGGGGTGGAGTACGAGACGGTCATTTCCTCCGCCCACCGGCTGCCGGATGAGACGGCCGAGTACGCGCGCCGCGCGGAAGAGCGGGGGCTGCAGGTCATCATCGCCGGAGCGGGTGGTGCTGCGCACCTGCCGGGCGTGCTGGCCGCCTCTACCGTGCTGCCGGTCATCGGCGTTCCCATCAGGACCGGTGCGCTGTCCGGCGTCGATTCCCTGTACTCCATCGTGCAAATGCCCAAGGGGATCCCGGTGGCGACGGTGGGCGTGGATGCTGCTGCCAACGCGGCGCTGCTGGCGGTGGCCATCCTGGCAGGAGGGGATGCGGGGCTGCGGCAGGGGCTGAAGGAGTACCGGCGCGGGTTGGCGGCCGAGGTGCGCGCCAAGAACGCCCGCCTGCAGCAGCTGGGGGTATCGGGCTACCTGGCAGGCGAGGGGGAGAAGCGGTGATCGAGCGCTATACGCTCCCGGCGATGGGAGCCATCTGGACACAGGAGCACAAGCTCCGCACCTGGCTGCAGATCGAGATCCTGGCCTGCGAGGCCTGGGCTGCCCTGGGACGCATCCCTGCCGAGGCGGTGGAGAATATCAAGCGCAGGGCCTCCTTCTCGGTGGAGCGGGCGGCGCAGATCGAGGCCGAGGTGCACCACGACGTCATTGCCTTCCTCACCAACGTGGCGGAAACGGTGGGGGAAGACTCCAAGTACATCCACGTGGGACTTACCTCCTCTGACATCCTGGATACCGGCCTCGCCCTGCAGATGCGGGAGGCTGCCGACCTCATCCTGGAAAAACTGGAACGCTTGCAGGAAGCGGTGGCCCGCCAGGCCCACGCGCACAAGTACACGCTGATGGTGGGGCGCACGCACGGGGTGCACGCCGAGCCGGTGACCTTCGGGCTGAAGATGGCGCTGTGGTACACGGACCTGCAGCGCAGCCGGGAACGCCTGCTGCGGGCGCGGGAGGTCATCAGCTGTGGGAAACTGTCGGGCGCGGTCGGCACCTACGCCAATAGTGACCCGGCGGTGGAGGAGTACGTGTGCGAGCGCCTGGGCCTCACCCCCTGCCCGGTGTCGACGCAGGTTATTCAGCGGGACCGGCACGCCGAATTCCTGGCCACGCTGGCGGTCATCGCCAGCACCCTTGAGAAGATGGCCACCGAGGTGCGCAATCTGCAGCGCACGGACATCCTGGAGGCGGAGGAGCCGTTCTACGATGGGCAGAAGGGGTCATCGGCGATGCCCCACAAGCGCAACCCGATGATGAGCGAGCGGGTGGCGGGGTTGGCACGGGTGCTGCGCGGGCATGCCCTGGCGGCGATGGAGAACGTGGCCCTGTGGCACGAGCGGGATTTGACCCACTCGTCGGTGGAACGGGTCATCATCCCTGACAGCTGCATCCTGCTGGACTACATGTTGGAGAAGTTCACCGTGGTGGTGGAGGGCCTGGTGGTGTACCCCGACCGCATGAGGGAGAACCTGGAGCGCACGCTGGGGCTGGTGTTCTCCCAGCGGGTGTTGTTGGCGCTGGTGGACAAGGGCGTGGTGCGCGAGGACGCCTACCGCTGGGTGCAGCGCAACTCCATGCGCGCCTGGGCAGAGCGACAGCCGCTGCGCCTCCTGTTGTCCCAGGACCCGGAGGTGGCCTCCCGGCTCTCGCCGGAAGAGCTGGACGCCCTCTTCGACTACCGGTACTACACGCGGCATGTTGATGCGATATTCCGCCGCTGCGGGCTGGACAAGGAGTGATGTGAGACATGGAGAAGGGCCAGATGCTGTACGAGGGCAAGGCGAAGAAGATCTTTGCCACCGCCGATGCGGACACGGTGCTGGTGGAATACAAGGACGAGGCCACCGCGTTCGACGGTACCAAGCGGGGCGTAATCCAGAGCAAGGGCATCGTGAATAACCGCATGTCGGCAGCCCTCTTCGCGCTGCTGGAATCGGAGGGCGTGCCTACCCATTTCATCAAGACCATCGACGGACGCTCCATGCTGGTGAAGCGGCTGCAGATCATCCCGGTGGAGGTGGTGGTGCGCAACCGCGTGGCCGGCAGCCTGGCGACGCGGCTGGGCCTGCCGGAGGGCACGGCCCTGCGCTCCCCCATCCTGGAAACCTACTACAAGTCAGACGAACTCCATGACCCCATGGTCTGCGATTCGCACATCCTGGTGATGGGCTGGGCCACCCCTGCCCAACTCCAGCGCATCAAGGAGCTGGCGCTGCGGGTGAACGAGGTCCTGCGGCCCTTCTTCCTGGACCGCTCGCTGGAACTGGTCGACTTCAAGCTGGAGTTCGGGCTGTACAAGGGAGAGGTGGTGCTGGGGGACGAGATTTCTCCTGACACCTGCCGCCTGTGGGACATCCGCACCGGTGAGAAGATGGACAAGGACCGCTTCCGTCGCGACCTGGGAGGCGAGCGGGAGGCCTACGTGGAGGTGCTGCAGCGCATCGAAGGAGGCGTGCACGATGTATAAGGGGAAGGTGCTGGTCACCCTCAAGAAGGGGGTGCTGGACCCGCAGGGCGACGCGGTCAAGCGCTCTTTCCACGTTCTCAACTACAAGGAGGTGGAGGAGGTCCGCGTCGGCAAGTACATCGAGGTCCTGCTCAACCAGGACAGCAAGGAAGCGGCCTACCGCGAGCTGGTGGAGATGTGTGACCGCCTGCTGGCCAACCCGGTCATCGAGCAGTACGAGGTGGAAGTCGCGGAGGTTGAGTGATGATGAGGTTCGGCGTGGTGGTGTTCCCGGGCTCCAACTGTGACGCCGATTGTTACCACGTGGTGACGCAGGTGCTGGGCCAGTCGGCCTCCTACGTGTGGCACCAGCAGACCGAGGTGGACGGGTTCGATGCGCTGGTGTTGCCGGGAGGCTTCTCCTACGGTGACTACCTGCGCACTGGCGCCATGGCGGCGCTTTCCCCCGTCATGTCTGCCATCAAGGAGTTCGCTGCCCGCGGGGGCCTGGTCATCGGCATCTGCAACGGATTCCAGATCCTGCTGGAAGCCGGGCTGCTCCCCGGTGCCATGCTGCGCAACAACAGCCTGCAGTTCCGCTGCCTGCCGGTCCACCTGCGGGTCCGGCGCACTGACACCCCGTTCACCCACCTCTACGCTGCGGACCAGGTGGTGAGCATGCCCATCGCCCACGGCGAGGGCAACTACTTCTGCGATGACGCTACCCTGGAGGAACTGCAGCGCAACCGCCAGATCGTGTTCACCTACTGCGACCGCCAGGGAGCGGAAACCGAAGAGGCCAACCCCAACGGGTCCCGCGCCAACATCGCTGGCATTGTCAACCGGCGGGGCAACGTGTTGGGCATGATGCCGCACCCCGAGCGGTGCGCGGAAGCCATCCTGGGGGGGACCGACGGCTTGGGCGTGTTCGCGTCCATGCAGAAGTGG
>JARYMO010000079.1 GCA_029907055.1 Syntrophomonadaceae bacterium
GGGGTGGAACGGAAAGAGCGTCCCCTGGTTGCGGGGGATGGGTGGTGCCGGGAACCGGGTTCGAACCGGTACGGGCTGCGGGCCCGACGGATTTTAAGTCCGTTGCGTCTGCCAGTTCCGCCATCCCGGCACGGTGGTGACGCCCCTGAGGACCGCACAAACAAAAATGGAGGGCGAGACCGGATTTGAACCGGTGAATGGCGGTTTTGCAGACCGCTGCGTTGCCACTTCGCCACTCGCCCTCGGCTTGAATGAAGGATAAAAGAAAATGGAGCGGAAGACGAGATTCGAACTCGCGACCCTCGCCTTGGCAAGGCGATGCTCTACCACTGAGCCACTTCCGCACGCATGGTGCCTCAGGGCGGACTCGAACCGCCGACACGCGGATTTTCAGTCCGCTGCTCTACCAGCTGAGCTACCGAGGCATATAGTATGGCGGAGCCGACGGGACTTGAACCCGCGATCTCCGGCTTGACAGGCCGGCATGTTAACCACTACACTACGGCTCCAGTTGTCCTGCGGGAAACCCCACAGCAAGGTTAATTATAGCACGCCCTCCGGGGAGCGTCAACGCAATGGCCCCGGCCAGGCCACGCAGGCGGCGCCAGGCTGCCCCGACGGCGCCAGGCCGCGCCCGGCCGGGCCGGACAACGCCCCCCGGGCCGTCCCTACATCTGCCCCAGCGCCTTGCGCACGAAGTTGGGCAGCACGAAGGCGGCATGGTGGATGCCGTCGTTGTAGTAGTTGGTCTCGATGCCCAGCTCGGCGTACTGCGCCGCCTTGAAGTCGGTGGCCGGGTCAGGCCCCTTGGAGCACAGCGTGAAGCTCCAGATGCCGGAGGGGTAGGTAGGCACGTAGGCCCAGTACACCTTCACCAGCGGGAAGATGCCCTGCAGGTTCTCGTACATCCGGCGCAGGGTGCGCTGGTGGAAGAAGGGGGACTCGGACTGGGTGACCATGATGCCGCCGTCTTCCAGCAGGTTGTAGATGTCCTGGTGGAACTTCTTCTGGAACAGCACCTCGGCCGGCCCGATGGGGTCGGAGGCGTCCACCAGCACCACGTCGAACTTCTCCTGCGTTTCCGCCACGAACTTGGCCCCGTCCTGGAAGAGGATGCGGGTCTTGGGGTTGTCCAGCTGGCAGGCCACCTGGGGGAAGTACTCCTTGCACTTCTCCACCACCATCTGGTCGATCTCCACCAGCGTCACCTGCTCCACTTCCGGGTGCTTGAGCACCTCGCGCACCGTGCCGCCGTCGCCGCCGCCAATGACCAGCACCCGGCGGGGGTTGGGGTGGGTGAACAGGGCCGGGTGGCTGATCATCTCGTGGTAGATGAACTCGTCGCGTTCGGTGATCATGATGGAGCCGTACAGTACCAGCATCTTGCCGAACTCGTAGGTGTCCAGGATGTCGATGCGCTGGAAGGGACTCTGGCCGCTGTACACCACGCTCTTCACCTTGAGCGTCAGCCCGGCCCGCTGCTGGTGCAGCTCCGAGTACCACACGTTCCACAGGTCGGTCATGGATTCCTCGCGGATGAGGTCTTCCTGGGCCACTTCCATTCCTCCTTCACCGGCGGCCGCGCGGCCGCTTTCTCACTGCCATGCTAGCAGATACGGGGCGGCGGTTCAACGCCGCCCCGCGCCTAGTCGACCAGGACGATGCGGGCCGGCGGGTAGCCGTTGAAGTGGCTGGCGCTGGCCGTGGTGTAGGCGCCCATGGAGTAGACGATGAGGGTGTCGTCGACCTCCAGGGGCGGCATGACCGAGTTGTGGTAGATGACATCGAACGAGTCACAGGTGGGGCCGGCAATGATGCACTGCTCCCGCTCCCCCTGGCGGTCGGTGATGATGGGGTAGTCGCAGTGGTCGTAGATGCGGCCGGAGAAGCAGCCGTACACCCCGTCGTCCACGTAGTACCACCACACCGTGTTGCGCCGCGACTTGCCCACCACCGACAGCACCAGGTTGGCGGCGTCGCCCACCACGAAGCGGCCCGGCTCCGCCATCACCGTGGCGGTGGGAAAGTAGGTGTCCAGTGCCTCCTGGATGGGCGCGAAGAAGCTGCGCAGGGGCATGATGCTCTCCACGTACTCCACCGGGAAGCCGCCCCCGATGTCCAAGTGGTCCAGGTAGATGCCCTCCGAGGCCAGCAGGTTGAACACGCGCCGGCACTCGTGGATGGCGTCCGTGTACTTGTAGGGGTTCAGGCTCTGCGAACCCACGTGGAAGGCCAGCCCCCGCACCGTCAGGCCCATCTCCGTCGCCCGCCGCACCAGCGCCGGCGCCTGCTCGGCGGGCACCCCGTACTTGTAGGACAGGTTGACCACGCAGTCGGTATTGGGGAAGCTCAGCCGCAGCAGCAGGTTGAGGTCCCGGCCGTAGGGCAGGAACTTGTCCAGCTCGAACTCGTTGTCGAAGACGAACCAGCGCACCCCCTGCTCCACCGCGAAGCGGATGTCCTCCGGCTTCTTGATGGGGTTGGTGTGGATGAGGTCTTCGGGCCGCGCCCCCAGCTCCTTGACCGCCAGGATCTCGGCCGGTGAGCAGATGTCGAAGTAGGGTGTGTGCCTGCGCACCACCCCCAGCACCTGCGGGTCGGCGTTGGCCTTGACGGCGTAGTACATCTTCACCCCGGGCAGGTACTCGGCCAGGATGCTGAACTTGTCAGCCATCTCGCGCTGCGACACCGCCACCAGCGGCGTGCCGTACTGGGCCTTGAGCCTGCGGGCCTGGTCGAATGTGAGACGGAACACCTGCATCCCCTCCTTTCCCCGGCGGGAAACGGTCGCGCACCTCGCGTCCCGCCGGGGCACCCCCCGGCGGCACAAGACCTATTGTATCAAAACGCGGGAAAAAATAAAGCGGAACAAGGGGACGCTCTTTTCGTTTCAGCCGGTGCCCGCCGTCCCCCGGTCTGGCGGGGGCGCGGGGACACCGGCCGCGCCACCACCGGGGGCGCTCCGCCCGGCGGCGGGGGGGCCCAAGCACAGGCCAACGAACGAAGAACGCGTGGCCTCGGTCCGCGAGGACCCTGGCAGCGGGAGGCGCAGCCTGCCCGTTTGAAGGGAGGTAAAACAACGGGAACGCCCCTCGTTTCAGAAGATTTGAAACGAAAAGAGCGTCCCCTTGTTTCAAGAGGGTTGAAACGAAAAGAGCGTCCCCTTGTTTCAGTCGGGAAGGGGGGAGGGTTCGGCGGTTTCGCGCAGGAAGGCGATGAACTCCTGCACCGCCTTGCGCCGGCTCTTCTGCCGCGGGTAGACGACGAAGAAGCTGCGGCGGAAGCTGGCGTCGGCCAGGGACACGGCTCTCACCCGCCCGGCCCGGGAGGCGCTGCGCAGCGCCCAGCTCGACACCAGGGAGATGCCCAGGCCGGCTTCCACCACCGACAACAGGGCGTCGGTACTGCCCACCTCGGCCACCATGTTCAGTTCCTCGGGCTTGATGCCGGCCTGGCGCAGGCCTTCCTCCACCGCCGCGCGGGTGCCGGAGCCCCGCTCGCGGAAGATCCAGGGCTCGTGCAGCAGGCGGGAGAGCTCCACCCGCTCCTCGCCGGCCAGGCGGTGGTCCACCGGCACCACCAGCACCAGCTCGTCGCCCATCCAGCGGAATCCATCCACCCGGCGGGTGTTGAGCCAGCCGCCCACCACCCCGCAGTCCAGCTCGCGCTCGGCGACGCGGGAAATGATGGCCTCGGTGTCCCCGATCTCCATGCTGACGTGCACGTGGGGGTGGCTCTCCTTGAAGCGCTTGAGCAGTGCGGGGAGGATGTAGGAGCCGGGAATGGTGCTGGCCCCCAGGCGCAGGTTGCCCTTGCGGCTCTCCGAGGCTTCTTCCATCAGTTGCTCGGTGCGCTCCAGCTCGCGCAGGATGTCGCGCGCGCACTGGTAGAGCACGTAGCCGGCCGGGGTGGGCCGCAGCTGGCGGCCGGCCCGTTCCAGCAGCAGCACGCCGTACATGTCCTCCAGGGACTGGATCTGCTTGCTCACCGCCGGCTGAGAGATCCTGAGCTCTTCCGCCACCCGGGAAAGGTTCTGGCACTCCACCACCCGCACGAAGGTCTTGAAGAGGTTGAGTCGCATTCGTTCTCCTTGTCCTGTCTTTGTGTCGTGTGGGTCCTCAGCGCAGGAAGCGGCTGAGAATCGTTTCCACCGCCTCGGCCTCACCCAGGCCGAGGGTCATGAGCTTGATGAGCTGCTCGCCGGCGATGCGCCCGATGGCCGCCTCGTGGGTGAGCACCGCTTCCCCGCTCTCCGCGATGAGCTCGGGGACGGAGCGGATGCGGGCGTCCCCCATGATGATGGAGTCGCATTCCACGTGCCCCACGCTGCGCTCCTTGCCCACCAGCACTGCCCTGAACTCCTGGTGCGAGCTGTCCTGGGCCACCGAGCGCGACAGCACCTGGCCGCTGCTGTCCCGGCCCACCAGGTGGATCTCCACCGCCGAAACCGCCTGCTGGGTGCCGTGGGTAAGCAACCGCTCGATGATTTTGAGGCTTCCGCCTTCGTAGACGTAGGCGGTGGTGTTGCGGGTGGTGTCGTCCACCCCCTTCACCTGCACCATCTCCATCTCGGCCCATGCCCCTTGCTCCACCGTGACCACCGTGTTGGGGTTGAGCACCCGCCGGCCTTCCGGGCTGCCCTGGCCGTAGTGCTTCTCGACGTAGCGCAGCCGCGCCCCCTGCTTGACGATGATCTCGTGCACCCCGTCGTGCTGGGACTGGGCGCTGCCCTGGTTGTGGATGCCACAGCCGGCCACCACCAGCACGTCGCTGTCCTCGCCGATGATGAAGGTGTTGTAGACCAGGTCGCGCAGCCCGCTGCGGGTGAGGATGACCGGCACGTGCACGGCCTCCCCGCGGGTGCCGGGCCTGACAACGATGTCGATGCCGGGACGATCGGTCTTGGGAACGATGTCGATGTTGGGCGAAGACTGGCGCTCCACCGCTTCGCCATCCTTGCGTATGTTGAACGCCCCGCTGGGCAGTGCGTGGAGGTCGGCCACTGCCGCCAGCAGGTCCTGTTCCAGCTTGCTAAATGCCATCGATCCTACCCCCGATGCCCACGCACTGCGCACGCTGCTTGCAGACGATGTCGTCGCGCAGCAGGGGCCACATCATCTGCGCCGGTCCCTGCCCCTGCACCGTGCCCTCGTCAATGAGTATGATCTCGTCGCAGGCGGGCAGGAACTGCTCGTTGTGGGTGATGATCACTGCCAGTCCCTGCCGGTTGCCCTTGTAGCGCTTGACGATGATGGCCAGCAGTTTCTGGATGGTCCACAGGTCCACCCCCGCCTCCGGCTCGTCGAAGATGGTCACCTCCGCGTCCCTCGCCAGCAGCTGGGCCACCTCGATGCGCTTGATCTCCCCTCCCGACAGGCCGGGCCCCAGGTCGCGCTCCAGGTAGTCCTCCGGGCACAGCCCCACGTCACGCAGGTAGCCGCGCATGTGCACCGAGTCCAGGTCGGGGCGGGCGATCTTCATGATGTCAGCCACGGTAAGCCCCTTGAAACGCGGCGGGTGCTGAAAGGCGTAGGCAATGCCGCGCCGGGCCCGCTCGGAGATGGACAGGCCGGTGATGTCCTCGCCGTCCAGCAGCACCTGCCCCTGGCTGGGCGTGTAGATGCCCATCACCACCTTGGCCAGCGAGGTCTTGCCGCCGCCGTTGGGCCCGGTGATGGCATACAGCTTACCCCGCTCCAGCTGCAGGTTGACGCCGCGCAGCACCTCGATGCCAGCGCCGTCCCCCCCGTTGAAATTCAGGCTGACGTTGCGCAGTTCCAGCATTTGGACGCTCCTTCCCCTAGGGATGGCATTTCACCCCCATGATAGCATAAACGGACTTCATACAGGGGATTCATGCTGGGAGCAGGAAGGCAGGATGCCCCGGGCGGCGTCCGCTGGCGGTCGGCGCCGCGTCCCGGACGCACCGGGGAAGGCCGCCGGCGCCGCAGGTCGGGCTGTCAGCAGCGGGAGCACGCCGTGAGAGGCGGACGGTGAGGGGGGTCAGCCAGGGCTCAGCGCGGACGCACCAGCACCCGGTGGGCGAGGCCGCGCCCCAGTGCGATCTGGCAGCCATTGAGGCGCACCACGATGGGTCCGCGTAGCGGATGGCGGGACACCACTTCCAGTACCGCTCCCGGCCGGATGCCCAGGCCCATCAGGCGGCGGTGCCCGGACCACCCTCCCCGCACGTCCAGCACCTCGGCGCGGCCGCCGGTCGGCACCCGGTCGAGGGTCAACTGCACCTGTTGGTCTTCAGTTCTCCCGCGTGGAGACATGCCTACCACTCCCCTCACCCACCCGGCAGCACCAGGTTGAGCACGATTCCGACACTCATGGACACCCCCGCCGCCATGGCCAGCACTCCTGCCAGCACCCTCCACCCGGCCTCCCGCGCCGTCATCACCATCACCGGCAGGCAGGGCAGCGAGAGGGTGATCATGGCAATGGCGATGGTGGCCTCGCGCGGGGACATGGGGACGTTGAGCAGCACCAGCGGCGCCAGGTACCGCTGCACCATAGTCACCAGTACTGCCACGAAGGCTTCCGCCGGGATGCCGAACAGCCGGTGCGTCAGCGGGCCCAACCCGTGCACGGCTTCCAGCCAGCCCGACACGATGACGATACGCACCGCCACGCTCATCACCACCAGCAGCGGCAGCACCTCAGTGAAGAAGCCCCCGAAGCGCATGCGCACCTTGGCCGCCACGTTGCCCAGGGTGGGTACG
>JARYMO010000080.1 GCA_029907055.1 Syntrophomonadaceae bacterium
GGCCAGGGCGAGGATGCCGGATCCCGTCCCGATGTCCACCACTGTCTCGCCCCCCCGCAGCACGTCTTCCAGCATCTCCATGCACACCCGCGTGCTGGCGTGCGTGCCGGTGCCGAAGGCCATCCCCGGGTCCAGCTCCACCACCAGCCTGCCCTGGTCGGAGACCTCGCGTTCCCAGCTGGGCCTCACCAACAGGCGGCGCCCCACCGGCACCGCGTGGTAGTAGCGTTTCCAGGCCTCCGCCCAGCTCTCTTCATCCACTACCCGCACCTGCAGCCGGAAGTCGACACCGCTCCGGCGCAGTTCCTGCTGCAGCCAGGCGCTGGCGTCACTGCCGCCATGCGCGACGTACCCGGTCACCGTCACCTGCCCCGGGCGCAGGGCCTCCGCCTCCAGCTCCCAGGCATCCCAGTCACCGCGCCGAATGTGCTCCAGCACCCATGCCGGGTCGTCGACCGCCACCCCGGCGCAGCCCAGGCGGTGAAAAAGGCCGGCGACCGCGTCGCCAGCCTCCGGTGAAGTCGTCACACGGATCTCCGTCCATTTCATTCCTGTCACCCCTGTCCGCCCAGCGCGTCCTTGACCTTGTCGAACAGCCCCTTGCGGTGCCCTTCCTTGCGGTGGGGCTCTTCTGCTGCGAACTCGCGCAGCAACTGGCGCTGGCGCTCGCTCAGCCCGGTCGGGACCTTCACCTTCACCACTACCAGCTGGTCACCGCGCCGGTGGGTGCGCAGGTGAGGCACCCCCTTGCCGCGCAGCTTGAAGACGGTGTCGGCCTGCGTCCCCTCCGGGATCTGCAACCGCTGCTCGCCTTCGATGGTCGGCACGGTGATCTCTGCCCCCAGGGCCGCCTCCACCATCGAGACGGACACTTCGCACACCAGGTCCTGCCCGCGTCGCTCAAACACCGCGTGCGGGCGCACGCGGATGTATACGTAGAGGTCGCCGGGCGGTCCGCCCGCCTGCCCTGGTTCTCCTTCCCCTGCCACGCGCAGGCGCGACCCGCTGTCCACCCCGGCGGGCACGCGCAGCGTAACCGGCCGCCGACGCCGGACCTGGCCGCTTCCCCCGCACTGGCGGCATGGCTTCTCTATTACCCGGCCGCGCCCACCGCAGCGCCCGCAGGTACGGACGCTTTCAAAGCGCCCGAAGGGCGTGCTCTGGACCGTGCGCACCTGCCCGCTGCCCTGGCAGGAGGGACAGGCAACCGGCTCGGTGCCGGGCTGGGCACCCGAGCCGCCGCAGGAGTCGCACCGTTCCAGCCGGGTAACCTGTAGCTCTTTCTCCACCCCGAAGACGGCATCCTCCAGGTCAATCTCCAGTTCGACTTCGCGGTCAGCCCCACGTACCGGGCCTCCCCGGCCGCGCGCCCCCCCGAAAAACATGTCGAAGATGTCCTCGATGCCACCGAAGCCAAACCCTGTACCCCCGAAGCCGCCGGGGCCAGAGGTGGGGTCAAAGGCGGCGTGTCCGTACCGGTCATAGGCAGCCCGCTTCTGTTCATCGCTCAGCACCTCGTAGGCCTCGTTGATTTCCTTGAACAGGGCTTCCGATTCTTCCTTGTTTTCTGCCACGTCCGGATGATGCTTGAGGGCCAGCTTGCGATAGGCCTTCTTTATTTCCTGCTGGGACGCGTTGCGCGCCACCCCCAGCACCTCGTAGTAGTCCCGCTTGGCCGCCATCGTTCACCATCCTTCTCCGCCGCCGTCACCGGTGTCTTTCCGCAGTATTATAGCACAGCGGGCCGCTGCCGGCACCAGCAGCGGCTCCTTGCTGGCGCCTTCCACTCATTCCTGGCGTCCAGAGCGGGCAACCCTAACCAGGCTGGGCCGCAACAGTCGGCCGCCCATCTTGTACCCCTTCTGGTACACTTCCACCACCGTGTTGTCAGCAGCCGTGTCGTCCTCCTCGACCATCAGCGCCTCGTGCCAGTGGGGATCGAACGGCTGGTGCAGCGCCTCGATGGGCTCCACTCCCTCGGCGCGCAACACTTCAGCCAGCTTCTGCTCGATCATGGCCACCCCTGCCCGCAAGGTGTCGAAGTCGCGCGATTCGTCGGCGGCCGCCAGCGCCCTGGAGAAATCGTCGATGATGGGCAGCAGGCGCTCGACCAGGTGCCGCGCCGCCACCGCCAGTATCTCCTCGCGCTCCCGCTGCCAGCGCTTCTGGGCATTCTCCAGGTCGGCCCGGGCCCTGAGGAAACGCTCGTAGTTCTCCCTGCTCTCGCGCCGTGCTTCTTCCAGCAGCTCCGCCAGGTCCCGCTCTGGTTCCTCCGTCACCGCCTCCGGCTTCTCCTCGCCTGCTTCCCCGGTCTTGAGGTCGTCGGCTTCGTTTCCCGTCATGGCTGTCCACCTCGCTCGTCGCTGTGATGGGCGTGGCCCCCGGAACCCCTTCTTCCCAAGCACCAGAAAGGCTACCCCCGCCGGGAGTAACCGTCCTGTGCCGCCCTCCAACCGCGCCGGCAACCTCTCCTGCCTCGCTGCCAACGCGGCCGCCGCTCACTTGATGAGCCTGCGGATGGTCTCTTCCACGATTTCCCGCACTGAGTCCAGGGATCCGGCCGCCTTCCAGTACTCCATCCTCACCGGGCCGATGAGCCCGAGCTTGCCTCCCTTTTCCCCTTCCACCTCGTAGTCGGTGAATACCACGCTGAGCTCCTTGATCTCCTCCACCTGGTTCTCGCGACCGATCTTGATGCGCACCTCGCGCACGGCCGCGTCGCCCACCACCCGCTTGAGGATGTCGTTCTCCTGCAACAGGGCCAGCAGGGAGCGCAGCTTGCTGAGGTTCTTGAACTCCGGTTCGTTGAACATGTTGAGGGTTCCGGTCAGCGTCACCCGCTCTTCCCCCGAGCTGTCCAGCAGGTCCCCCAGGGACTGCAGCGCTCTCTCGATGACCTCGCGCCGCCCCAACAGCTCGTCGCGCAGCGTCTCCAGCATGGTGCGGGTGATGGTCTGCACCCTGGTCCCCTTCAGGGCCCGGGTGAAGAGCTGGGACAGCTCCTGCAGGTCCCCGGCACCGATGGAGTCCGGGATGTCAATGCGCGTGTGCAGGACCTCTCCGGCCGACGTCACCACCACCACCACGGCCTTGCCCGCCTGCACGGGGATGAGCTGCACCGACTTGATCTCGTCGGCACTCAGCACCGCGCTGACCGCGAAGCAGGCGTACCCGGTGAGCTGCGAGAGGCTGGCGCTGGTCTTCTGGATGACCTCGCTGATGTCGCTGATGCGCTCGGTGATCTCCCGGCGCAGGAAGCGCAGGTCTTCCGGGCCCGGCTCTTCCTTTGCCATCATGCAGTCCACGTAGTAGCGAAAGCCCTGCTCGGAGGGGATCCTGCCCGCCGAGGTGTGCGGCTGCTCCAGGAATCCCATGGCCTCCAGGTCCGCCATCTCGTTGCGCACCGTGGCAGCACTGACCCCCAGGCCGTGCTTGCGCACGATGGCCCGCGACCCTACGGGCTCGGCAGTCTCGACGTAGTCGCGAATGACGGCCTCCAGGATTATGCGCTTGCGTTCGTCCAGGTCCATGTGACCACCCCGTTAGCACTCTTGCCTCGAGAGTGCTAATCATTCTACCAAGAACATAGCATCGGCCCCAGGCCTTGTCAAGGCGGCCGCTCAGCCCACCAGGGCCCGAAACACCTCGTTTGCCAGCAGCTGGCCGCGGCCAGTCAGGCGCACTCTGTTTCCTGCATATTCCAGCAGCCCGGCCGCCGCCGCGGGCTGCAGCACAGCCAGCAGGGGGCGCGTGGCTTCCGGTCCGAACTCCGCCTCCAGCTGGGCCGCGCACACCCCCTCCGTCAGCCGCAACCCCATCAGCAGGCGCTCGCGCACCCGGTCTACGGCCCCCAATGTTTCCAGCACCACGCGTTGCGGTGGTCTCCCGGCCTCCACCTCGCGCAGGTAGGAGTACAGGTCGGCGCGGACCATGCTGCGCACCCCTGACACCAGGGACACCGCGCCAGGACCGTAGCCCAGGTAGTCCTGCCCCTCCCAGTAGCCCAGGTTGTGCCGGCAGGCATGCCCTGGCAGGGCGAAGTTCGAGAGTTCGTAGTGACGGTAGCCAACCGAGGTCAGCACCTCGCGGGCGGTTTCGTACTGGCTGGCTTCCTCGTCTTCCCCTGGCAGGTCAACCCTTCCCGCCGCCACCGCCCGCGCCAACGGAGTCCCGGGCTCCAGTGCCAGCAGGTAGGCAGAGACGTGCTCCGGCGCCATCTCCAGGGTCCGGCGCAGGTCTTCCGCCACCGACGCCGTGGTCATGCCTGGCCCGCCCAGCACCAGGTCCACCCCCAGCGAGGAGATGCCCGCCCGGCGGAACTGGTGCACCGCGGGCGCCACGTCCTCCGGCCGCTGCCGGCGGCCCAGTCCGCGCAACAGCGCCGGTTGGAACGTCTGCACCCCCAGTGACACGCGCGTCACCCCCGCCGCCGCCAGCCCGCGGGCGAAACCGGCGCGCAGGGGTGCCGGGTTGACTTCCACCGATACCTCCACCCCGGGCAGGAGATCGTGCGACGCGGCCACCGCGTCCAGGATGGCCCCCACCTGGGCCGGGGAGAGCAGGCTGGGAGTCCCCCCGCCCAGGTACACGCTGGCCGCGGCGGGAAAAGAGCCGTGGGGCCGACGCCGTATGTCAGCAACCAGGGCCTGGGTGTAGCGCTGCAGGAGGTGGGGAGACGCGGGCAGGGAGTAGAAATCGCAGTAGGCACACTTGCGCGTGCAGAAGGGGATGTGGATGTAGATGCCCGGCACCGGGCCTCACCTCTTGTCTTCGTCGACGTTCAACACCGAGATGAAGGCATCCTTGGGCACCTCGATGCTCCCGATCTGCTTCATCTTCTTCTTGCCTTCCTTCTGCTTCTCCAGCAGCTTCTTCTTGCGCGTGACATCGCCGCCGTAGCACTTGGCCAGCACGTCCTTGCGCCTGGCCTTGACCGATTCGCGGGCGATGACCCGACTGCCGATGGCCGCCTGGATGGCCACCTCGTACATCTGGCGCGGGATGATGCGGCGCAGCCGTTCGACCAGCGTCCTCCCGCGCTGGTAGGCACGGTCACGGTGCACGATGGTAGACAAGGCGTCTACCGGGTCGCCGTTGAGCAGTATCTCCAGCTTGACCAGGTTGGCGTCCTGGTAGCCGATGAGCTCGTAGTCGAAGGACGCGTACCCGCGCGTGCGCGACTTGAGGGCATCGAAGAAATCAAACACGATCTCTGCCAGCGGCACATCGTAGGTGAGCATTACCCGGTGCGGGGACAGGTACTCCATGTTGCGGAAGGTGCCCCGCCGCTCCTGGCAGAGCTCCATCACGCCCCCCACGTACTCGTCGGGCACCATCACGATGGCCTTGACGTAGGGCTCCTGCACCCGCTCGATGTACTGCGGATTGGGCCAGCGCGCGGGGTTGTCCACTAACACTACGCGGCCATCGGTCAGGAACACCTGGTACACCACGCTGGGAGCGGTGGCAATGAGTTCCAGGTCGTACTCGCGCTCGAGGCGCTCGCGCACGATCTCCAGGTGCAGCAGGCCCAGGAAACCGCAGCGGAAACCAAGTCCCAGCGCCTCCGAGGTCTCCGGCTCGAACTGCAGCGAGGCGTCGTTCAGGCGCAGCTTCTCCAGCGCGTCGCGCAGGCGGTCGTACTCGCTGGTTTCCACCGGGTAGAGCCCACAGAACACCACCGACTTGACCTGGCGGTACCCTGGCAGGGGCGCCGCTGCTGGCCGTTCCGCGGAGGTAATGGTGTCCCCCACCCGCGTGTCCTTGACGTTCTTGATGCTGGCCGCCAGGTAGCCCACCTCCCCCGCTGCCAGCACTTCCACCGGCTCCATGTGAGGGGTGAACACCCCGATCTCGGTGACCTCGAACTCGCGCCCGCTGGACATCATGCGGATACGGTCGCCCTTGCGCACCTGCCCGTCGAACACCCGCAGGTAGGAGATGGCCCCGCGGTAAGAATCGAAGTAGGAATCAAAGATGAGCGCCCGCAGGGGCTCACTGGCGTCTCCCGACGGCGGGGGAATGCGCTCCACGATTGCCTCCAGCAGTTCCTCGATGCCAATACCCAGCTTGGCCGAAATCCGCAGCACTTCCTCCCGTTGGAGCCCCAGGACCTCTTCCATCTCTTCCGCTACCCGGTCGGGTTCCGCCCCCGGGAGGTCAATCTTGTTCATCACCCCGATGATCTCGAGGTTCTGGTCCATCGCCAGGTAGACATTGGCCAGGGTCTGGGCCTCGATGCCCTGCGAGGCGTCGACTACCAGCACCGCCCCCTCGCAGGCAGCCAGGCTGCGCGAGACCTCGTAGGTGAAGTCCACGTGGCCCGGGGTGTCGATGAGGTTGAGGACATAGTCCTGCCCGTCGCGGGCCCGGTAGCGCAACCGCACCGGCTGCAGCTTGATGGTGATGCCGCGCTCCCGCTCCAGGTCCATCTTGTCCAGGAACTGTTCACGCATCTCGCGCGGGGAGAGGGCACCGGTTGCTTCCAGCAACCGGTCGGCCAGGGTCGACTTGCCGTGATCTATGTGGGCAATGATTGAAAAGTTGCGGATCTTCTCCTGCACTTCCGTACCTCCGTGGTTGATAGGCTGGCCTTCCCGGAGGAGGCCAGGCTCAGTCATTATAGCCCATCTAGGCGGCCTGCTTCAAACGGTGTGCGCGCGGCCTCCCCAGGCGCCTGCGCACCATGTC
>JARYMO010000081.1 GCA_029907055.1 Syntrophomonadaceae bacterium
GGCTGCCTCGGTCCCGGTGCTGGTGGACGAGGCGGCCAGGGCAGGCCGCATCAGGCCTGGAGACGTGGTGCTGATGGTGGCCTTCGGGGCCGGGTTGACCATGGCTGCGGCCGTGGTACGATGGGGCAGGTGACGAGAATGGTGTTGAGCACGCGGATTACACAGATGTTGGGGATACAGTACCCGGTCATCCAGGGAGCCATGGCGTGGATCGCCACTGGCGCCCTGGCCGGCGCCGTGTCTGAGGCGGGCGGACTGGGCATCATCGGTGCCGGCACTGCCGACGCGCAGTGGTTGAAGCGCGAGATCGACGTGGTCCGCCGCATCACCGACAAGCCGTTCGGGGTCAACCTGGTGCTGGTATCGCCTCACGTGGACGACAACGTGGAACTGTTGCTGCGGGAGCGGGTGCCGGTGGTCACTACTGGTGCCGGCAGTCCAGGCAAGTACATACCGCGGTTCAAGGAGTGCGGGACCAAGGTCATCCCGGTGGTGGCCTCGGTGGCCCTGGCCAAGCGGCTGGTGCGGCTGGGAGCGGACGCGGTCATCGCAGAAGGAATGGAATCAGGCGGTCACGTGGGGGAAATGACCACCATGTGCCTGGTGCCGATGGTGGTCGACGCGGTGGAGGTGCCGGTCATCGCGGCAGGCGGCATCGCCGACGGGAGGGGACTGGCGGCGGCCCTGGCCCTGGGAGCTGAGGGAGTGCAGATGGGCACCCGCTTCATCTGTGCCGAGGAGTGCCCGGCCCACCCGCTGTACAAGGAGAGGGTGCTGAAGGCCGGCGACCGCGATACCGAGGTGTGCGGGGTAGTGACCGGCCACCCGGTGCGGGCCATCCGCAACAAGTTCGTGCGGCACTACCTGGCCTGCGAGCGCTCGGGGATGCCGGCCGAGGAGCTGGAGCGGCTGGGGGCGGGCAAGTACCCGGCAGCCGCCCTGGGCGGAGACGTGGAGAACGGCTCCGTCCTGGCCGGCCAGGTGGTCGGCCTGGTGGACCGCATCCAGCCAGCGGCGGAGATCGTGGCCGAAGTGGTCCGCGACGCGCAGCGGGTGCTGCGCCGGCTGGGGGGGTTGGCGTGATGAGGCTGGCATTCGTCTTCCCGGGGCAGGGCGCCCAGTACCCGGGGATGGGAAAAGAGCTGGCGGAGCACTACCCGGCGGCGCGGGAGGTGTTCGAGCGGGCCGACGATGCCCTGGGCTACCTGCTGAGCCGGGTGTGCTTCGAGGGACCGGCGGAGGAGCTGGACCGTACCGACGTCACCCAGCCTGCCATCCTGGCGGCCAGCATGGCGGCGCTGGCGGCCCTGAGGGCCGAGGGGGTGGAGCCGGCCATGGCGGCGGGGTTGAGCCTGGGCGAGTACAGCGCCCTGGTGGCGGCCGGGGCCCTGGAACTGGAGGACGCGCTGCGGCTGGTGGCGAAACGGGGCCGGCTCATGCAGGAGGCAGTGCCGCCCGGCCAGGGGATGATGGCGGCGGTGCTGGGCCTGGAGGCGGAGGCGGTGGAGCAGGCCTGTGCCGCAGCCGCCGCGACGGGCGTGGTGAGCGTGGCCAACTACAACTGCCCGGGCCAGGTGGTCATCTCGGGCCAGGCGGCAGGCGTGCAGGCGGCCATGGAGCAACTGAAGGCAGCCGGGGGCCGGGTGGTGCCGCTGGCGGTGAGCGTGCCCTCGCACTCGGCCCTGATGCGCGACGCCGCCGAGCTCCTGCGCCGCGAGCTGGAGAAGATGCGCTGGGGGGCTCCCGCCTTCCCGGTGGTCAGCAATGTCACCGCCCGCGAGGTTGAGCCGGACGAAATCGTCTCGCTGCTGGTGCGGCAACTGTACCAGCCGGTGCGCTGGCAGCAGTCGCTGGAGTACATGGCGGGGCGGGTCGACTACTTCGTGGAAGTGGGTCCGGGCAAGGTGCTGTCGGGGTTCGTGAAGAAGACCGCCCGCCGGCAGTTGCTGGGGAACGTGGAGGACATGGCCTCGCTGCAGCGGACGGTGGCCAGGGTGAAGGAGGGAGAGGCGTGAGCGACAGGGTAGCGGTGGTGACCGGCAGCGCCCGCGGCATCGGCCGCGCGGTGGCCCTCCGCCTGGCGGCCGACGGGTTCCGGGTGGTGGTCAGTGACCTTCCCGGCTCCGAGGGCATAGCCCTGGTGGTGGAGGATATCCGGGTCGCCGGCGGCACTGCCCTGGGCGTGGCGGCTGACGTCAGCGACCCGGAAGAGGTGAAGACGCTGTTCGAGCGCGTGGGTGCCGAGTGGGGACGGGTCGACGTGCTGGTCAACAACGCTGGCATTGCCCGCGACAACCTGCTGGTGCGCATCTCCGATGCCGAGTGGGCCCAGACCATCGCCGTCAACCTGACGGGGACTTTTCTCTGTACCCGCCAGGCCATCCGGTTTATGATGAAGCAAAAGAACGGGCGCATCATCAACCTCTCCTCGGTGGTGGGGCTGTACGGCAATGCCGGCCAGTCGCATTACGCGGCCTCCAAGGCCGGGGTGGTGGGGTTCACGCGTTCGGTGGCCAAGGAGTACGGGGGGCGCGGCATCACCGCCAACGTGGTGGCGCCTGGGTACATCGCGACTGCCATGACCGAGGGCTTCAGCGAGGAGGCCCAGCGGCAGCTGCTGCAGCAGATCCCGGCCGGCAGGGCCGGCACCCCGGAGGAGGTGGCCGCGGTGGTTTCCTTCCTGGCTTCAGCGGATGCGGCCTATGTCAACGGTCAGGTCATCGCCGTTGACGGCGGCATGAAATAAATCCCAACACATAGCGAAAGGAGTCTGTGAGAGAGGATGTCAGTATTCGAAACCCTGAAGGAGATCATCGTGGAAGTCCTGGATGTCCCGGCCGAGGACGTGACCCTGGAGGCGAGCTTCGCCGACGACCTGGAGGCCGACTCGCTGGACGTGGTGGAGATGCTCATGCTGCTGGAAGAGCGGTACGACATCGAGATCCCCGAGGACGTGGCCGAGAAGATGAAGAAGGTCAAGGACGTGGTGGAATACCTGGAACAGCGCCTGCAGCAGAAGTAAGGGTGGTGTGCACATGAAGCAGCGACGCGTGGTGGTCACCGGGCTGGGGGTCATCAGCCCGGTGGGCAATGACGTCGCCACCTTTTGGGACAGCCTGGTACGGGGCGTCAGCGGAATCGGGCCCATCGACCGCTTCGACGCCTCCGCCTACCCGACCCGCATTGCGGCCCAGGTCAAGGACTTCAATGCCTCCGACTACGTGAGCCGGCGGGAGGCCCGCCGCATGGACCGATTCGTCCAGTATGCCTGCGCGGCGGCGCGCATGGCCCTGGAGGATTCCCGCCTGGTCATCGACGCCGGCAACGCCGAGCGCGTGGGGGTATGGGTGGGGTCGGGCATCGGGGGCCTGGAGACCTACGAGGCCCAACACCAGGTGCTGCTGACGCGGGGCGTGGGCAGTGTGAGCCCGATATTCATCCCCATGCTCATCGCCAACATGGCCTCGGGGCAGATCTCCATCCTGCACGGGGCCAAGGGTCCCAACGGCTGCACGGTGACCGCCTGTGCCACGGGGACCAACTCCATCGGCGAGGCCTTCCGCTTCATCCAGCGCGGGGAAGCGGACGTCATGCTCACCGGCGGCGCCGAGGCCTCCATTACCCCCCTGGGAATGGCCGGCTTCTGCGCCATGAGAGCCATGTCCACCCGCAATGACGAGCCGACCCGTGCCAGCCGGCCATTCGATGCCCAGCGGGACGGCTTCGTGATGGGTGAAGGAGCCGGGGTCCTGGTCCTGGAGGAGCTGGAGCACGCGCGTGCCCGCGGGGCAGACATCTACGCCGAGGTGATTGGGTACGGCACCACCGCTGATGCCTTCCACGTGGTGCAGCCTGACCCCGGGGGGGATGGTGCAGCGCGCGCCTTTGCGGCCGCCCTGTCCGACGCTGGCCTGGCGCCGGAGGACGTGGATTACATCAATGCCCACGGCACCAGCACCGACCTCAACGACCCCATGGAAACCAGGGCCATCAAGCGCGTGTTCGGGGAACATGCGCGGCGGCTGGCCATCAGCTCCACCAAGGGTGTCACCGGACACATGCTGGGAGCGGCGGGGGCGGTGGAATGCATGGCAGCCGTGCTGGCCTGCAGGCATGACCTGGTGCCGCCGACCGTCAACTACGAGACCCCGGACCCGGAGTGCGACCTGGACTACGTGCCCAACGTGGCCCGCCAGATGGCGGTGCGGGTGGCGCTGTCCGACTCGCTGGGGTTCGGTGGCCACAACGCGGTGCTGGCGGTCGCCAAGTACCGCGACTAGGGAGAGAAGATGCTCGACAGCAACGCCATTCAAGCCATCCTCCCCCACCGCTACCCGTTCCTGCTGGTGGACCGCATCCTGGAGCTGGAGCCCGGGCATCGGGCGGTGGGGGTCAAGAACGTGTCGGCCAACGAGCCATACTTCCAGGGGCATTTCCCCGGCCAGCCCATCATGCCCGGGGTGCTGGTGCTGGAGGCCCTGGCCCAGGTAGGGGCCTGCGCCATCCTCAGCCACGAGGGCTTTGCCGGGCGCCTGGCCTACTTCGCCGGCATCGACCGGGTGCGCTTCAAGCGCATGGTGGTGCCGGGGGACCAGCTGCGGCTGGAGGTGGAGCTGCTCAAGCTGAGGGGGCTCATCGGCAAGGCGCGGGGGGCTGCCACCGTGGAGGGAGAACTGGTGGCGGCGGGCGAATTCATGTTTGCCCTGGCCCCGCCCAAGGGTGCGAGCGATGACGATTAAGGACGCCTTCGGCAGCAAGCCCAGGAAGAAGTACGTTACCCTGCCGGTCTACGCGGAGGACCTGCAGTATGGAGCGGTCCCTCCGGTCAAGCGCTGTCCCCGCTGCGGCCTGCGCACCCGCGAGGAGGAGCTGGCCCAGCACTGGAACGTGTGCCCGGCCTGCGGGCATCACTTCCCGCTGGCAGTGGAACGGCGGCTGGAACTGGTGGCGGATGCTGGCTCCTTCGAGCCCTTCGATGAGACCCTGCGCAGCGTGGACGTGCTGGGGTTTCCGGGCTACGCAGACAAGCTGGCGGCGCTGTGGGAGAGCGGCCGCTCCGAGGCCATCGTCACCGGAAGGGCAACGGTGGGAGGAGAGCCGGTGGTGCTGGGCGTCATGGACAGCGAGTTCATGATGGGCAGCATGGGCTCGGTGGTGGGGGAGAAGGTGACCCGCGCCTTCGAGCGGGCCCTGGAAGCCCGCCTGCCGGTCATCATGATCACCGCTTCCGGCGGGGCCCGCATGCAGGAGGGCATGGTGTCGCTGCTGCAGATGGCCAAGACCAGTGCCGCCGTGGGCCGCTTTTCCGCCGCCGGGCTCCTGTACATCTCGGTGCTGACCCATCCTACCACGGGTGGGGTAACGGCCAGCTTTGCCACCCTGGCAGACATTATCCTGGCCGAGCCAGGGGCGCTGGTGCTGTTCGCGGGGCCGCGCGTCATCGAGCAGACCATCCAGCAGAAACTGCCGCCGGAGTTCCAGCGCGCCGAGGCCTGCCTGCAACATGGCCTGGTGGACGCCATCGTCCCCCGCCAGGAACTCAAGGCGGTGCTGGCCAGGCTGCTGGCCCTGCACCGGACGGGGGGGTAGGGGATGGGCTACACGCGTCCGCTGGACTTCGAGAAAGACTACCTCGAGTTGCGCGAGCGCCTGGATGCGCTGAAGGACATGGCGCGCGAGAAGGCATTGGACCTCGGCGACGAGATTGCCTCGCTGGAGGCGAAGGTCGCCGCGCTGAAGGAGCAGCGGTACCGCTCCCTGACTGCTTGGCAGAAGGTACAGATTGCCCGCCATATCGAGCGTCCCACCACGCGCGACTTCATCGACGCACTGTGCGAGGACTTCGTGGAGCTGCACGGAGACCGCTGTTTCGGCGATGATGCCGCCATCGTAGGCGGTCTGGCACGCTTCGAGGGGCGGCCGGTGACGGTGGTGGGGCACCTCAAGGGGCGGGACACGGCGGAAAACCTGCAGCGCCACTTCGGCATGCCCCATCCCGAGGGGTACCGCAAAGCCCTGCGGCTGATGAAGCAGGCCGAGAAGTTTGGCCGCCCGGTAATCTGCTTCATCGATACCCCGGGGGCCTACCCGGGCACGGGGGCCGAAGAGCGGGGCCAGGGGTGGGCGATTTCGCAGAGCCTCATGCAGATGGCATTGCTGCGCGTGCCGACGGTCAGCATCGTCATCGGCGAGGGCGGCAGCGGGGGGGCGCTGGCGCTGGGGGTGGCCGACCGGGTGCTGATGCTCTCCTACGCGGTGTACTCGGTCATTTCGCCGGAAGGGTGCGCCTCCATCCTGTGGAAGGACAGCCGACGGGCCGAGCAGATGGCCGAGAGCCTGAAGCTGACCGCAGCGGACCTGCTGGCCCTGGGCATCATCGACGAGGTGGTGGAAGAACCGCTGGAGGGGGCCCACCGCGCTCCGCAGCAGACCTTCGCCGCCGTCAGGGAGCGCTTGCGGTGGCACCTGCACGACCTGGAGGGGCTGGAAGCAACGCGGCGGGTCGAGCTGAGGTACCAGCGGTTGCGGCGCATCGGGGCCTTCGAGGAGTAGCACCACAGCCCATGGCAGGGAGGCGCGAATTTGTCGACGCGCCTCTGTCAACGATCTGAGATAATGTCACCCTAATCGGTCTGAGAAAATGGCACTGGAT
>JARYMO010000082.1 GCA_029907055.1 Syntrophomonadaceae bacterium
GTAGAGGTCCTTGACGAACTTGCGCAATGCCTCGCCGGCCAGGGCGGGGCTGTCGAAGATCCATTTCTCCATGCGCAGGAAATCCTGTACGGCCTGGGGGCTGTCGAGGCTGTCAATGAACTTGAGGTACTTGTCCATGCTCAGCTGGAACGGTTTGAGCAACAGGAAGCCAAGGTTGAGGAAATCACCCGGCACCACTCCATAGGCGTCCACCAGGTCGTCTACGTTCATGTGCTTCCCCCAGGTGAACAGGGCGCTGTCCTTGATGTCGAAGTCGATGGGGGTGACCATGGTGACCAGGTTCTGCACCTTTTCCGGGTAGAGGGCAGCGTAGATGGTGCTGAAGGTGCCGCCCTGGCATACCCCCAGGATGTTGATCCTGTCCAGGCCGCGGTGCTTGCGGATGGCGTCGACGGCGTTATTGAGGTAGCCATCGATGTAGTCTTCCATGGTCAGGAACTTGTCGGACTGGTCAGGGTAGCCCCAGTCGATGACGTACACGTCCAGGCCCAGCTCCAGCCAGTTGCGGATGACGCTGCGGTCCGACTGCAGGTCCATCATGTACTGGCGGTTGACCAGGGCGTAGACGATGAGCGCAGGCACCGGCACCACGTCCTCCGCCACCGGGCGGTAGTGGTAGAGCTTCATCTTGTCCTCTTCGTACACCAATTCCTTGGGGGTGACGGCAACCTCGATCTCCCGTACCGAAAGCAGGGTGTTCATGCCTTTGAGCAGCTTCTTGTTCATCTCCACGGCGTCCTGCAGGGTTTGCTGGAGGTCAAACGGGAATGGCATCATTGTTGTGCTGCTCCTCCCTTCTGGCCGTTCAGAAGGCTGCGCAGCTCCTCGATGGCCCTGGCCTGTTCCTTCACTGCCTTCTTCACCTGGTACACGGAACGGTACAGGCTGTCCATTTCCTTGCGGGCCGGGATGGACATCGATTCCAGAAAGCTTCCCAGCAGTTCTTCAGCTTTCATCTTGAAGCGCACCTGCGCATCCATGGTGGCGGCCAAAAGCCTGGCAAAGCTCTCGGTCTTGAAGAGGTCCACGTAGGCCTGCTCATTGGTCTGCCACCACAGTTCGTACAGTTCCCTGAACGTGACAGGGCCGCGGCCGTCGGCGCCGAGTTCGGCATACTTCGCCACCAGCTTCTCCATAGCGTCGTAGCCGGTCGCGTACATGTTGGCCAGCAGTTCATTGGACTCGGCCACGTAATCCACGTAGGCGTCCAGGCAGCTGAGCACGTCGGCCACCTTTTCGCGGCCCATGCCCAGGGCAGGCAGGTGCAGGTACTTGTCATACATTTCCTGGGTGGACTGGTTCCACAGCCGCAGGAAGTCGGCGTATGCCTTGCGGTCGCCTGTCAGAGCCGCCGCCAACTTGGCGTGCATCTCGGGAGCTGCCTCCAGGAAGGGTTGCAGCGTGGTCATGAGGTGCTGCTGGTAGGCAGAGGCGGTCTCCACGGGGCTCAGCAGCAACCCGTGCATCTGCTCGGGCAGGATGGCTGCGAAGAAGCCGGCCAGGACCTGGTTGTACTCCTGCATCTCCTCTCGCATGACCGCCTGCCAGCCGTCGAGGGTCTCCGCCTTGGCCAGCTTCCCGGTCAGGGTGGTCCAGAAGTTGAACAGCCGAGTGTAGGTAGTGGTGCTCTGCAGGGTCTTCTCGAAGGTGCGCCTGGCTTCACTGTCCGGCACCCACTTCACGTACTGGCTCAGGGTCTCGCCCAAGGTCTTCATCCAGTCCCGGTAGAACTCGGCAAAGCGGTCCGAGAACTCCTGTACTGCGTGCATGTCCATGGCCTTGCCGGGCTGCGAAAGGCCCATGAACTCGTTCCAGAACCCCAACATCTTTTCCTGGTTCCTGAGCATCTCCGGCCACATGCGCGCAGACCGGATGCCGAACAGGTCCGTGAGACCCCCTGGCTCGGCGGTGGCGGCCTGCTTGCACAGGGCCAGGATCTTCTCCTGCACGTTCCACCATTCCCGCCAGAGGTCTTTGAAGGGACCGGCAAAGGACTGCATGACCTTGTCGGGAGGCGACATCGTCAAAGCCTGCTTCCACAAGGACAGCATCTTGTCCTGGTTCCTCCCCCATTCCTGCCACACGTCCATGACGGGGCCCGGATACACCGGCGATTTCTGTCCAGCTGCGGGGAGCACGGTGGTCTTCCAAAGCTCGAGCATCTGTTCCTGGGTCCTGATCCAGGTCTGCCAGAGGTCGTTGGCGGCGGTGGTGGTCTCCTCCTTCTTGTCCGCCGTCTTGACCGCCTCTTTCCAGGCGTCGAGCATCCTCCCCTGCAGCTTCCACCATTGGGACCACATGTCGGTACTCGGTGTGCTCAAGATACGTCCTCCTTTACGTCGTGTTGGTGATTGCACTGGCCGGCGGTGCCGGCGGTTGCCCGTGATAATCAGGCCCCTGCTCCTTGGCGGCCGCCTGCATCCCTGCGCGGTAAGCGGGGGTAAGGAGCAGGGCTGGGCAGGAGGGCGGGCGCACGAGGGTTGGTCCTGGCTGGCCGGGCGTGACTGCCTGGCTATCTGGCCGCTATCCTGACCTTCATCCTGGCGCCGACGCTGCGCACCTGGCGGGCCTTGGAACCCGCCGTCCGGATCTGGTCCGCCGCCGGTGAGGCCGAGGCATGCTCGGGCTCGTGTTCCGGGCGCGGCGGGATGACCACCGCTTCGCCGTCCACCACGATTTCCCCACGCTGGTTGGTGACCGTGGTGCGCAGCGTGGCACGATCCCGCTCCACATCGAGCTTGACGACTTCGGCCCGCGCGGTTACCGTGTCGTTGAAATACACGGGTTTCAGGAACTTCAAGGTCTGCGACACGTAGATGGTGCCAGGGCCGGGCACCTGCGTTCCCAGCACTGCCGATACCATGCCGGCCGTCAGCATGCCGTGGACCACCCGCTCCTTGAACAGGCCCTTCCTCGCTTTCTCGATGTTGACGTGCAACCAGCTGAAGTCGCCGGTGATGCCGGCGTAGTTGTAGACGTCATTCTCGGTGAGGGTTTTCGAGATCACCCCGAAGTCGCCGATCTTCAAGTCCTTGACAGAACGTCCATTCATGGGGCATCCTCCATTTCTGCCTTGCTGCGGGCTACTAGAGGCGGCCGGTTGCTCGAATACCGGCCGGAGGTGAAAGGGGCCCGTGCGCTTGCCGCCTTTCAAATGGTGGGCGCCGGCTGCTGCCAGCGCATGGCCCCGTGGCCCCGTGCGCCGGGGCTACCGCCTTGGCCTCGTGACCTGCCCACGTCCAGTGTAGCAACGGCTGGTAAACATCCTGCGGGAGGCGCCTCAACAACGCGTCAAGAGATGGAAAATTCCGATGTAGGGCTTCGCCTCGGGCTGTTCCTCGGCCGGCGCGTATCAGTGTGCCCACCTGCCGCTCTGGCCTGCCGGCTGCGGCCGTCTGAAGGCAGCTTGCCGCGTCAGGGCCGCGAGCCCCTCCGCCCCCGCAGACGCTCGAGAGCACTGTTCGGGCCGAGGCAGCCTGCCCGGTCTGCTGCGAGGCCAACGGCGTTCGCGCGGCTGGCGGGTGCAGCCAGGCCCGGGTTTGCCAAGGAGCAAGGGGAGCGATACAATTGCCTTCAGGGGCAATCCGTCCCTGCACACGCGGGGCCTGCGCAGAAGGCGAGGGGGTGGACGCCATGCTGGACTACCACGTGCACGTGGTGGCCCACGGCGAGTACGAATACACGCGGGAGTGGGTGGAACGCTACCTGGAGGCGGCCCGCGCCCAGGGGATTGAAGAACTGGGCCTGGTCGAGCACGACGAGTTTGCCCATCGCATTGACCGGGGGCTGCTGGCCGGACTCCGGCAGCGCCCGGGGCTGTCGCCGCAGGTGAGGGCCGGACTGGAGTGCGAATACCTCCCCGGCCGCGAGGAAGAGATACGGCGGCTGGGGCGCGAGCTGGACTGTGACTTTCTCATCGGTTCGGTACACTTCCTGGACGGATGGCCCTTCGACCACCCGGACCACGTGCACGGCTGGGACCTGCGCGACGTGGACGAGGTGTACGCCGCCTACTACCGGATGGTGGCCGCCGCTGCAACCTCGCGCCTGTTCGACGTCATCGGCCACCTGGACCTGGTCAAGATATGGGGCCACCGGCCGCGTCGACGCTCCGAACTGGAACACGTGCGCCCCCTGCTGGGCGTGCTGCGGCAGGCGGGGACGGCAGTGGAAATCAACACCGCCGGGCTGCGCAAGCCGGTGGGAGAGATCTATCCTGCCCAGGTGCTGCTGGAGGCGCTGTTCGAGGCCAGTGTGCCGGTGACGCTGGCCTCTGACGCCCACCGCCCCGACGACGTGGGAGCTGACCTGGGCGCGGCAGTGGTGGCGGCACGCCGCGCAGGGTACCGCAGGGTGATGGGCTTCGTGGGCCGCCGGGCCCGGGAGCGGGTGCTGTAGACGGCCAGCGGAAGGCCGGGGAGGGTACGAAGCGTGGAGACGGTATTGGAGTTGCTGGTCAGCCTGGCCATCATCCTGATGGGGGCGGAGATCTTCACCAACGGGGTGGAATGGCTGGGCAGGCGGCTGTGCCTCAACGAGGGAGCGGTAGGGAGCGTGCTGGCGGCGGTGGGTACGGCGCTGCCGGAGACCATGATCCCGGTCATTGCCATTCTCTTCTCGCCCAACAGCACCGGGCACGAAATCGGCATCGGCGCCATCCTGGGGGCGCCGCTGATGCTGTCCACCCTGGCCATGTGCGTGACCGGGGCGGCAGTGCTGGCCTTCCGGCGGAGGCGTGCCGCCAACAGCTCGCTCACCGCGGACGCCGAGGTGGTCCGCCGCGACCTGGGCTTCTTCCTTATCGTGTACACCGCCGCGGTGCTGACCGGGTTGGTGCCAGGCCGTGGCTGGCAGCTGGCCATCGCCGCCTTCATGGTCTTTTCCTACCTGTGGTACGTGTACGAGACGCTGGGCGGAGAGGCCGGCATCGAGGAAGACGTTGCCGAGCTGCGCCGCTGCTACTTCTCGCCCCGGCGCGATACCCCGCGGCTGTGGGTCATCGTGGTGCAGGTGCTGGCTGCCCTGGCGATGATCGTGGCGGGAGCCGAGCTGTTCGTGGACGGGGTAAAGCAGATCGCCGTCGCTTTTGGCGTGCCGGCCTTCGTGCTGGCCATGGTCATCGCCCCGGTGGCCACTGAATTGCCGGAGAAGTTCAACAGCGTGCTGTGGGTGGCGCGTGGCAAGGATACCCTGGCCCTGGGCAACATCACCGGTGCCATGGCTTTCCAGAGCTCGCTCATCCCCGCGCTGGGCATCTTCTTCACCGACTGGCGCTTGAGTTCGGGCGCGCTGGTGAGCGCGCTCATCACCCTGCTGGCCGCCGGTCTCCTGTACCTGGGGGTGCGGCAGAAGGGGCGCCTGAGCGCGGGGTTGCTCTTGTCCTGCGGGGCCTTCTACGCCCTCTTCCTGGTGGGGGTGTGGCAGGGGGCCATCCGCTGACCACGGAGTCCGGGGCAGGGTCTCTGCGGCCGGTTCCCGGGGAGGTAGTCGCATGGAGCACGGGCTGGTACTGGTGCTGGGCCTGGTCATCATCCTGACCGGGGCCGAGGTGTTCACGAACGGGGTGGAGTGGCTGGGCAAGCGTCTGTGCCTGGACGAGGGGGCGGTGGGCAGCGTGCTGGCCGCGGTGGGCACCGCGCTGCCGGAAACGCTCATCCCCCTCATCGCCATCATCTTTACCCCCGGTGCCACGGGCGCCGAGATCGGGGTCGGCGCCATCCTGGGCGCGCCGCTGATGCTCTCCACCCTGGCCATGTTCGTCACTGGCTGCGCGGTGCTTTCCTTCCAACGCCGGCGCCCGGCGGGAGCGCTGGTTACTGCCGACCCCGCGGTGGTCACCCGCGACCTGGGCTTCTTCCTCATCCTCTTCACCGCCGCGGTGCTGGTGGGGATGGTGCCCGGCCGCCGCTGGCAGCTTATCATTGCTGGCTTCATGGTCTTTTCCTACCTTTATTACCTCTACGTCACCCTGGGCCGGGAAGAAGGCATCGAGCAGGACCTGGCCGCCATGCGGCGGTGCTATTTCTCTCCGGGGCCGGACATGCCGCGGCTGTGGGTGATCGTGCTGCAGGTGCTGGCGGCCCTGGCGCTCATCGTACTGGGCGCAGACCTGTTCGTGGACGGGGTGAAGGGGTTGGCGGCCGCCTTTGCGCTGCCGGCATTCGTGCTGGCCATGGTCATCGCCCCGGTGGCCACCGAGCTGCCGGAGAAGTTCAACAGCGTGCTGTGGGTGGCGCGGGGTAAGGACACCTTGGCCCTGGGCAACATCACGGGAGCGATGGCCTTCCAGAGCTCGCTCATCCCGGCGCTGGGCATCTTTCTCACCGACTGGCGCCTGGGCCCGGGGGCGGTGGCCGGGGCAGGCATCACGCTGGCGGCGGCAACCGCGCTGTACCTCGACGCCCGCTGTCGCCACCGCGTCGATACCCGGGTGCTGCTGGCCGGCGGGGGCTTCTACCTGCTGTTTCTGGTGCTGGTGCTGCGGGGCATCATTCGCTGAGGGGGGACGGTCATGACGGTGCGGGAACGGCTGCGGGAAATGGGGCTGGAGGTGCCGGAAGTGCCACAGCCGCT
>JARYMO010000083.1 GCA_029907055.1 Syntrophomonadaceae bacterium
CTGGAGCTTGAACTCCTGGTCATAACGGTGCCCCTTACTGGTCATTGTGGATACCCCCTCTTCACTGATCATATGTTTCTCTCTGAGGTGTCCACAAAAACCGGTAGGGTGCAGGTTTGTTGCAACTCGCCGGAATCTAACTACCAGTGGTTCCGGACTGGAGATGCCGGATTGTTTTGGCGAAAGGGCGTGCATTACATCATGGGCCGCATGATATTTCACCACCCCCTGCCTGTCCGTCCCAAAGGTTGGTCCGGTAGCCAGGTGCGACCATACAAGATGATGGAAGCGTTTCGCGCCATAGGCTATGAAGTGGAGCCGGTGGTAGGATACGGGTCGGAGCGCCGGAAGGCAATCAACGACATCAAACGGGCAGCGAAGCAGGGCAAGCGGTACGATTTCGTCTACTCGGAGTCCAGCACAATGCCGACCCTACTGACCGAGCCCCATCATGTGCCAACCTATCCTGCCTTGGACTTCAATTTTTTCAGTTGGGCACGGGCAAGGTCGATTCCGATAGGACTGTTTTACCGTGACGTACACTGGAGGTACTCGTACTACCGCGATAGTCTGGTGTGGTTCAAGAAGGCAATTTCGCTCCCCCTGTACTACTACGACCTGGCGAACTACCGATCTTTGGTGGACCATCTCTTCCTGCCGTCGATTGGCATGAGCTCTGCGTTACCGATAAAGTGGAACAGGGGGATGAGTGCTCTGCCCCCCGGGGTAAGCGCCCTCCCTGCTGTCCAAGCGAACCCTCGACAACCCAGCAATGAGCTGGAGCTGCTGTACGTTGGCGGTATAAAACCCCCTCTGTACGACCTCAGTCCCCTTTTCGAAACGGTACGCAAAGTCGGCGGCGTTCGCTTGACCCTGTGCTGCCGGCAACCAGAATGGGAGAGCGTCGGTTCGTTCTATCGGGCAATGAGAACCGGCCAAGTCCGGACGGTTCATGTCCAGGGTGCGGAATTGCGTACACTTTATCTCAGCGCCGATATCTTTGTGCTCCTTCGGAATCCCCACGAGTACATCGACTTCGCCATGCCGGTGAAGGTCTTCGAAAGCTTGGGGTACGGGGTGCCAATACTGACACTGGACGGAACGGAGGCAGCGCGCTTCATCAGGGAAGAAGGCATTGGCTGGGTGGTTGGCTCAGTCGATGAAGCCTGTGGCGTGCTGCAGTACCTGAGGGACCACCGCGAAGAAGTGGATGCTATGAAGGAGCGCCTTTCGGGGATTCGGCTAAGACACACCTGGGAAGAGCGCGCTCGTCATGTTGCGCGGACCCTCACGGGGCAGTCCCAGGGCGGAGGTGAACCATCATGAGAATAGCATTCCTGGCCGGACACTCTTCGGTGCACACCGTGAAGTGGGTCAACGAGATGGCAACGCGCGGACATGAGGTCCACCTCATCACCATGCATCCGGGAGGCGAACCGTTGCACACCGATGTCCAAGTGCACGGACTGCCCTTCAGGGCTCCGGCCGGATACTACTTGAATGCCCCGCGCCTGAGGAGGCTGCTGAGCGACATTGAACCTGACATTCTCAACACGCATTATGCCAGCGGGTACGGTACCCTGGCACGTTTGTCCGGCTTTCACCCCAATCTGCTGTCTGTCTGGGGAAGTGATGTGTTCGACTTCCCCTATCGCTCACGGTCCAGCATGGAAATCATCAAGCGGAATCTGGCCGCGGCAGACCGCATCGCGTCGACCAGCACCGTCATGAAACGCCAAACTGAATCGATATGGCATCCGCAGCGGGAAATCGCGGTCACCCCGTTTGGCGTTGACTGTGAGCGGTTCAAGCCTGCCAGAGTCGGGCCGGTGCACGACCGGATCAGGGTTGGCACGGTCAAGAGGATGGCGCCCAAGTATGGCATATCAGTGCTGATCGAGGCCTTCTCCATCGCCAGGGGTCGGACTACCAGGGATATGGAGCTGGTTCTGGTGGGCGACGGGCCGGAGGAGGAGAAGCTCAAACGCCAGGCGCAACGGCTGGGGATAGCGTCCCGCGTTACCTTTGTGGGGCGCGTTCCCCATCGCACGGTACCTGACCACTTAAACCGCCTTGACATATATGTTGCGTTAAGTACATTGGACAGCGAAAGCTTTGGCGTCGCTGTCGTGGAAGCCTCAGCTTGCGGTATCCCTGTGGTGGTATCCGATGTCGGGGGGCTGCCCGAGGTTGTAGTGGATGGGTTGACCGGATTCATTGTGCCGCGCAATGATCCGGAAGCGGCGGCCGAACGGATTCTGCAACTGGCCAACGATGCGGCCCTGCGTAAGTCGATGGGCGCAGCGGGCCGCCGCTTCGTGCTGGACAATTATGAGTGGAACGAGACCGCGGACCGCATGGAGCGACTGTATCAGGTCGTCGTCGACGAATACCAGAGTAATCGTGGAGGGGATAGGCGATGAGGCTGCTCACAGTAGTCGGTGCCCGCCCCCAGTTTGTTAAAGCGGCGACCGTGTCTCGGGCCATCGCGGCGCACAACTCTGCTGGCGGCGTACCGCCAATCGCCGAGACCATCGTGCACACCGGCCAGCACTATGACCACAACATGTCCCAGCGGTTCTTCGAGGAGATGGACATTCCGCAACCCCGCTACAACCTTGGGGTCGGCAGCGGCCCGCACGGGGAGACCACGGGCAGAATGCTGGCGGGCATCGAGGAGGTTCTTCAGGCCGAACAACCGGACGTGGTGCTGGTGTACGGGGACACCAATAGCACGCTTGCGGCGGCGCTGGCGGCGGCCAAGCTGCACCTGCCAGTGGCGCACGTGGAGGCCGGGCTTCGTTCCTACAACATGCGGATGCCGGAGGAGGTCAACCGCCTGCTCACAGACCGCCTCTCGCGCTGGCTGTTCTGCCCCACGGTAACAGCGGTCAAAAACCTGGAGCGCGAGGGAATGCCGGCAGCGGTGGCGGTTGGACGCGAGCTTCAGGCTCAGGAGGTTCTGCAGGTGGGGGACGTGATGTACGATGCGGTGTTGCATTACCGGGACCGAGCTCGTCCCAGCCCAGAAATCGGGGAGCTGCTGGGACGGTACCCGGAGGGCTTTTTCCTGGCCACCGTGCACCGGGCGGAGAACACCGACTCCATTGCCAACATTGGGGGCATTGTCAAGGCGCTGGAAACACTGTCGCGCCTTCTCCCGGTGGTCCTGCCGCTGCACCCCCGTACCCGCAGGGCGCTGGCGGCGGCCGGCATCCACACCGATGAACTGGTTACCATCGACCCCGTGGGGTATTTCGACATGCTGGTCCTGTTGGGGAAGTGCAGGGTGGTGTTGACCGACAGTGGCGGGGTGCAGAAGGAGGCCTATTTCTTCGAGAAGCCCTGCGTCACCCTGCGCGAGGAAACGGAGTGGGTGGAGCTGGTGGAGGGCGGCTTCAATGTTCTAGTGGGGGCAGACCCGGATCGAATAGTTGTCGGCGCCGAGTCAATGCTCTGCACGAGGCCCTCTTTCGGACCACAGCTCTACGGCGACGGTAACGCGGCCACAAGGGTCGTGCAGGCCATCGCGAGGTATGCGCCATGAATATCCTGCTAATCAACCACTATGCGGGCTCGCCGTACCACGGGATGGAGTACCGTCCCTACTATCTGGCGCGGGAGTGGACCCGAATGGGGCACCAGGTGACGGTGGTGGCCGCGACCTTTTCTCACCTGCGCTCCTCGAATCCGGAGTCCCTTCGGAGCCCGCTGCGGGAAGAAGTTATTGACGGCATCAGGTACTGGTGGATTCGCACCTCCCCGTACGTTGGGAACGGCCTTGGCCGCGTCCGCAACATGCTGGAGTTTTGCTGGGGGCTGGCGCGCTGCGCCAAACGCGCGGCGGATGCCGTGAAACCGGGGCTGGTCATTGCGTCCTCGACCTACCCCCTGGACATCTTTTCCGCCCACGCCATTGCCCGCAGCAGGGGTGCGCGGCTGATTTTCGAGGTGCATGACCTGTGGCCCCTGTCACCCATGGAGCTGGGAGGCCTCCCCGCGTGGCACCCGTACATCGCCGTGATGCAGGTGGCGGAGAACTTTGCCTACCGGAAATGCGACAGGGTGGTGTCGCTGTTGCCCTGTGCCGAAGGGCACATGAGAAAGCACGGGCTGGCGCCCGGGAAATTTGCCCACGTGCCGAACGGACTTGTGCCCGAGGAGTGGGAGGCGGCGCACAGCGCGCTGCCGTCGTTGCACCAGGCTGCTCTCGAGCGCCTTCGTGACGACGGGCTATTCATCGTGGGCTACGCCGGGGCGCACGGGATAGCCAACGCGCTCGATACGCTCATCGATGCAGCGGAGCTGATGCGGGATCAGCCCGTGGCCGTGGTCCTGGTGGGGCAGGGACCCGAGAAGCAGCGGCTCCAGCAGGAGGTCAGGGAGCGAAGCCTGGCAAACGTTGTTTTCCTGGACTCCGTCCCAAAGCCCGCTGTTCCTGCGCTGTTGAGCTGGATGGATGCGCTCTACATAGGCTTCAGAAAGATGCCGTTGTACAGGTTCGGAGTGAATCCAAACAAGCTGATGGACTACATGATGGCGGGGAAACCAGTGATACAGTCGCTCGAGGCTGCGAACGACATGGTCGCGGACGCCGGTTGCGGGATATCGGTTGCCGCCGGAGACGCTCACGCAGTGGCTGAGGCGGTGATGCGGATCATGGCCATGGACGAGAACCAGCGTGCAGCCATGGGAGCGCGGGGCTGGGAGTATGTGCTCAGGCACCACGACTACCGAGTGCTGGCGAAGAAGTTCCTGGAGGCGGTGATGGATGGCGAGTTATGTTGAGTGGCTAAAGCATCAGGGTGTGCCGGTATACACTGATGAGCAAGGGGGGCAATGGCGCACTTATCAGAGAGCACTGGTGCCAGCGTCGCCCTTTCCAGTGCACATGGCGCCGGATGCCCGGAGCGTGAGGCGACTACTCAGGGAGTCAGGCGCGTTGCTGGCCCGGTGGACAGAGGAAGCCCCTGATGCGGATGCCACCGAATGGTGGTACGTGACGTGCATATCCTACAATCCTGGGCTGCTGTCATCCAACCTTCGGAGCAAGGTAAGTCGAGGAAGTCGGCGCAACATTGTGAAGAAGGTAAAGGCAGAGTGGCTGATGAGGAACGGTTACCGCTGTTACGCGGCGGCGTTTTCGCGTTACGCATATGCCACGCCGATGGACGAGTCAACATGGACTCACGGCATCCGAAGCACCATCGGGTGGGAGGAGTTGTTCGAGTACTGGGGGGTATTCAGGGACGGGGAGTTGATGGGGTATTGTCAGGCGATTGTGGACGGACACGAGGCCTGCACCAACGTGATCAAGTACCATCCTGACGGTCTCCGCGACTACGCTGGGTACGCGCTGACACACCATCTTCTCGAGTACTACGTGAAGGAGCGCGGCTACAGGCTCAGCAATGGGTCGCGCTCAATCTCGCACGACACCAATATGCAGGATTTTCTTGCGAAGTTCGGCTTTCGGAAAGAGTACTGCCTGTTGAGGGTAGCCTACCGGCCGGTGGTGGATCTTGCGGTGAGGGCGCTGTATCCGTTTCGAGGGTTGATAAGCAGTTTGCAGGGGCGGCGAGCACAGCCTGTTTCCGCGATTCTTTTCCAGGAGGAGTTGAAGAGGAGGTGTGTTGCTGGTGCCCTATTGCAGCCGGCGATGCGAAAATGATGACCACGGTCGCCCAGCCGACATTGGGAAGTGAGGGCAGGGGTATTCTGCGACGAAGCGAACGAGAGCTCCAGACGGGCAATCCAAAAGTCTGGTTTCGGGCTGGCTGGGAGGCGGCACAAATTCAGCGTTAGATGAATCCCCTGGCAGGCGCGATACGAGTTAACGCTCAGTGCAAAAATGGGGAGGAAGAACACCCGTGCTGAACGCACGCCAACGCTTCTTCAAGCGGGCCTTCGATATTCTTGCGGCGACGGCAGCGCTGGCGGTGTTGTGGTGGGGCATTCCCCCTGTCTGGCTCCTGGCACGTCTCAGCACTGGTGACACCGGATTCTTCACCCAGACCCGAGTGGGCATGAAGGGGAAGTACTTCCGTGTCATCAAGTTCCGGACGATGAGGCGAGTGCCTGGCAAGGATGGGACTGTGACAACGGCCCGCGATGAGCGCATCACGGGCATCGGACGAGTGCTCCGCCGCTGGAAAATCGACGAACTGCCGCAATTGTTCAACGTCCTCGCAGGCGATATGAGCATTGTGGGACCCCGTCCCGATGTGCCAGGGTTTGCTGACGCGCTGCCTGAGCCTGAACGCAGCATCATCCTGTCGGTCCGGCCTGGCATCACTGGCCCCGCCGCGCTCAAGTACCGCGACGAGGAGACCATCCTGGCGCAGGTGGAGGACCCGGAAACCTACAACCGGGAGGTCATCTACCCGGACAAGGTGCGGCTGAACTGCGAATACGTGCAGCATTACAGCTTTGTCCGGGACATGTGGTATATCCTGGCCACCCTTGCGGGATACCGGTATCCAGAAATCGTCCGTGGCGAAGGAGAAATGTCGTGAGCAATCGCGGAATCGAGCGCATCTACCTCTCGCCCCCCCACATGAGTGGGCGCGAGCAGGAATACGTGGCAGACGCC
>JARYMO010000084.1 GCA_029907055.1 Syntrophomonadaceae bacterium
CGGCTCATGAGCTCGCGCAGGCCGAACGGCTTTGTCAGGTAGTCGTCGGCCCCGCAGTCCAGGCCCGCCACCTTGTCAGCCACCGCGTCGCGGGCGGTGAGGAGCAGCACGGGGGTGCTGACCTTGCGCGCGCGCAGCTCGCGCACCACCTCGAGCCCGCTGCGACCAGGCAGCATGACGTCCAGCACGATGACGTCGTACAGGCCACTGAGGGCGTAGTCCAGCGCGGCACCGCCGTCGTGCACCACGTCCACCCCGTACCGCTGCCCGGCCATGATGTGGGCCAGGGCCTCGGCCAGGCGGAGCTCGTCTTCTGCCACCAGGATGCGCATCACCAGTCCCCTCTCTCCCTCCAGGGCCACCTTGATTGTACCACTGTCGGCCGGTTCCGGGCGCGGCCAGCGGCAGGACCAGCCGCGCTGCCTCCCGGGCCACAACATAGCAGGACAGGCTGTAATCAGTCTGAAAGCGGTCTGCAGCTCACTGCTTCAGGGTGATTTCAGCTTGGCAGGGTATGGTAGGGGCGACAGCACCCCCGCAGGGGAGGAGGGATGGTTATGGAGAGCTACCAGGCGGTGTTCCTGCGCTACGAGGAGAAGTACCTGCTGGGCCGGTCCCGCTGCGAGGCGCTGGCCCGTGAGCTGGCGCGGCGCACGGACGGTGATCCCTTCGCCTGGCACACGGTGAGCAACCTGTACTTCGACACCGACTGCTACGACATTATCCGCGCCTCGGTGGCCAGGCCGGCGTACAAGGAGAAGCTGCGGCTGCGCAGCTACGGGGTGCCTGGCCCCCGCGACCCGGTCTTCCTGGAGCTGAAGAAAAAGTGCCGGGGGCTGGTCAGCAAGCGGCGGGAGCGGATGACGCTGGACGCGGCCCGTGCCTTCATGCGCGGCGAACTGCCGGCGACCGGGCAGGTCCTGCGGGAGCTCGACTGGTTCCAGCGCCGTTACCGCTCCGCCCCGCGGGTATTCATAGCCTACGAGCGTGCGGCAGTGAGCGGCCGGGAGGAGCCCGACCTGCGCGTCACCTTCGACCGCGGCCTGCGCTTCCGCGAGACGTGCCTGGACCTGGCGCAAGGCACCTGGGGCACCCCGTTGCTGGTGGATGACGTGGTGCTGATGGAGATCAAGGTGGCCCATGCCATGCCCGCCTGGCTGGCCCGCCTGCTCAGCGAGCAGTGCGTCTACCCGGTGTCCTTCTCCAAGTACGGGTTCTGCTACCAGTCGTTCATTGCCCGCCGCACGAGTCAGAAAGGGGGTTTCGCGTGTGCTTGACAGCCTGACCAATCTCGGGTCGACGGGGGCCATGACCCTGCCCGGCCTGGTGCTGTGCACCCTGGCCTCGTTGCTGCTGGGGTTGGGAGTGGCGGTCCTCTACATGTACCGCAACGAGTACACCAAGAACTTCGTGGTGACCGTGGCGCTGCTGCCGGCCATGGTGCAACTGGTCATCATGGTGGTCAACGGCAACCTGGGGGTGGGGGTGGCAGTGATGGGCGCCTTCAGCCTGGTCCGCTTCCGTTCCATCCCCGGCACCGCCAGGGAAATCGCCACCATTTTCCTGGCCATGGCGGTGGGATTGGCCACCGGCATGGGCTACCTGGCAGTGGCCGCGGTCTTCCTGGTGGTGGTGGGCGGGGCCAGCCTGGTGCTGAACAGCACCCCCTTCGGCCAGGGACGCGCAGAGCGGCTGGACCTCAAGATAACCATCCCCGAGAACCTGGACTACGCCGGGCTGTTTGACGACCTCTTCGCCCGCTACACGAAGGGGGCGGAACTGGTGCGGGTGAAGACGACCGCCATGGGCAGCCTGTTCGAACTGCACTACCGGGTGGCCCCGGCCGGACCGACCATCGACAAGGCGTTCATCGACGAGCTGCGCTGCCGCAATGGCAACCTCACCGTTGCCTGCGGACGGCCCTCCAGCTCCCGCGACGGACTGTAGGCAGAGGTGAAAGGGGAGAAACGGATGATGGGCAACAATCGAGGCAGGTGGCGGCTGGCGGTGCTGCTGGCGGTACTGCTGGGGGCGGGGGCCTGGACCGGGATCGCCTGCAAGGCGTCCTCCACGGGTTCCTCTCCCGGGGCGGCGGACTCGACGGAGGCGAAGCCCATCGCGGTGCAGTACCGCGAGGAAGACCTGGAGGCGTCCTGGGACGAGGCGGCTGCCACCCGCATCAGGCTGGCCGGTTCCTCGGCCACCGTGGCGGGCGAGGGAGCCTCCGCCAATGGCAGCCGGGTGGCCATCTCGGCGGCCGGCACCTACGTGGTGAGCGGGACGCTGAGCGACGGGCGCGTGGTGGTGCAAGCCGGCAAGGGCGATGTCGTGCACCTGGTGCTGAAGGGGGCCGCGGTGACCAGCGCCGACGGGCCGGCCCTCGTCTGCCTGCAGGCGGAGAAGCTGGTCGTGACCCTGGCCCCGGGGACCGCGAACACCCTGCGCGACGGCGCGCAGTACCGCGAGGCGGCAGATGACCCCGACGCGGCACTGTTCAGCGCCGACGACCTGACCATCAACGGGTCGGGGTCGCTGGCGGTGGTGGGCAGCTACCGGCATGGCATCGCCAGCAAGGACGACCTGGTCATCGCCGGCGGTGCCATCACCGTGCAGGCGGCCGGCGACGGCCTGCGCGGCAAGGACTCCATCGCGGTCAAGGAGGGCACCATTGCGGTGACCGCGGGCGGAGACGGCCTGCAGTCCGCCAACGACGAGGATGCGGACAAGGGGTGGGTGAGCGTGGACGGCGGCACCCTGACGGTGAAGGCGGCCGATGACGCCATCCAGGCCGAGACCCAGGTGCAGGTGAGGGGAGGCAGCGTGACGCTGCAGGCCGGCGGCGGCAGTGCCCAGGTGCTGGCCCGCAAATCGGCCGCAGCCGCGCGGCACCAGCCGGCAGGCCCCTGGGCTGGACCGGCAGCCGTAGCCGCCACCGAAGCCGCAGGCCAGCCCGGGCAGGAAACCACGGCCGCCCGCGGAGTCAGTGCGGGGCGGGCGGTGCTGGTTACTGGTGGCGTGGTAACGGTCGATGCTGCTGACGACGCGCTGCACAGCAACGGCCAGGTGCTCGTGCAGGGTGGTCAGCTGAGGATTGCCGCCGGGGACGACGCCGTCCATGCCGACCAGGCCGTGGTGGTGGCCGGAGGGTCGGTCGAGGTAACCGCCAGTTACGAGGGACTGGAGGGCAATACGGTCACCGTGCGTGACGGCACGGTGAAGGTGGTGGCGCAGGACGACGGGGTGAACGCCGTGTCGCAGGTGGAGGGTGCCGCCGAAGCGGGTTGGGCCCCGGCCGGCAGGCCACCGGACGGGGGTGCTGCCGACCAGTCCTGCATGGTCCGCATCAGCGGGGGATGCGTGGTCATCGACGCCGGCGGGGACGGCATCGACTCCAACGGCTCGATGGCGATTGAAGGCGGTACCGTGCTGGTGCACGGCCCCACCGGCAATGGCAACGGAGCCCTGGACTACCAGGGCAGCTGCCGCGTCACAGGGGGGATACTGGTGGCGGCGGGGAGTGCGGGCATGGCGCAGGCCCCTTCGACCGATTCGACGCAGCCATCACTGGCCGTGTCGTTCCGGAGCGTGCAGAAGGCCGGCACCCCGCTGCGGCTGGTGAACGAGGACGGTGTGACCGTCCTTGCCTTCGCGCCCGGCAAGGACTACCAGTCGCTGGTGGTGAGCGCGCCGGCCCTGCGGCAGGGCTCGAGCTACCGCCTTTACTCCGGGGGCACCTGCGGCGCGACCGCCCTTGACGGCTGGTTCACGGGAGGTAACTGGAGCGGCGGGACGCTGCTGACTACGGTGACCCTGTCCGCAACCGTGACCGCCATCGCCGACGACGGCACCGCGGTCAGCCTGCAGGCTCCCATGGGGGGCCCGGGAGCTCCCGGGGCCCCCCCGGAAGGAGCGGGCCTGCCGCGGCCGCGTCCCGGGGCCCGGGGATGGACACCCCCTGCCTCCGCGTGACCGGCGGGTAACGCGCTCCTGCGTCTGCGGCGCGGGGCCATGTCGAACGCATCTCGGGCAGGGCGCCTCTTCAGGCGCCCTCTCTCTTCGATCGGGTTGCCCCCGCGGCGTGCGCCTGCTCGAGGTCCAGGGAAGGGAAACGCTCCACCAGCAGGGCGTAGAGGAAGGTCCCGGCCAGGATTCCCAGCAGGGTGAACACCGCCAGCACCTTGCCTTCGCCCAGCTGGGCCAGCACGGTGCCGGGGCAGGCGCCGGCCATACCCCACCCCACGCCGAATACCGCTCCTCCCGCGGCGTTGGTCCAGCCCAGCGGTTTCTTGGAGATGGTGATGGGTTTGCCGTCGAAGGTGCGGCCACCGGTGGCCGCCAGCACGCGCAGGCCGATGAAGCCAGTGACGATGGCGGTGATGATGACCCAGGCCAGCGTGAGGTCTTCCCCGGTGAACATGGTGTAGATGAGGTCGTACTGCGAGGCGCCCACCCGGCTGAGGGTGAAGCCGAACACGATGCCCATGCCCAGGTACGCCAGCTTGCGTTTCATCTCACGCACCTCCCATCAGCAGTGCCCGCACCAGGTGCACGGTAAGGGCACCGAAGGCCACGTAGAAGACAGTGGCCAGCAGGCTCGACGGGTGCAGGTTGGCCAGTCCGTGAATGCTGTGCCCGGAAGTGCACCCCCCGGAGATGCGGCTGCCCAGCCCCAGCAACAGCCCGCCCGTGAAGAACCACAGCCCCAGGGCGGCGACCGGCCAGTGCACGGCGGCGGTGAACCGTCCCATGGAGAGGCCCGGCGGCGCCGCTCCGGCCAGCAGGGCCGAGAGGTAGCCCCCGATGACCATGCCGGCCAGGAAGAAGACCCTCCAGCCCCAGCGGTCGGTGAAGTTGGGTCCGTTCAGCCAGCGCAGGCGGCTGCGGGGCAGCAGCAGCCTGAGGATGCTGCCGTACCCGGTGGAGACGCTGAGGGCGGTGTTGAGGAAGTAGTACATGGCGGTGAGCAACAGGCCGATCGAGAGGCCCCCCAGCCACCACGGCCAGGGCTGGACGAACAACGCGTGGTACACGCTTGCTGCCATTGACGGTCACCTTCCTTTCCACTGCTGCACATCGTTTCCGGGGTGCGAGTCCCCGGGGCGTCAACGCGACGGCAGAAACGGCGGCGGCTGCTGGTGGGAGGATCAGGCTGGCCAGCAGAGTCCACGGGGTGAAACGGAAAGAGCGTCCCCCTCTGTTTTTGGGGATGGGGTGAGCGCTGAAACGAAAAGAGCGTCCCCTTGTTTCAGGAGGTGCTGGGGCCGGAGCGCTCGGCCAGGGCCAGGGAGCGCAGCAGGCGCGGGCGGTTGTGGCGCTGGGCCATGATGCAGGGCAGGTTGGCCGCCAGCGCGTAGAGGACCATCACCGCGCTCACCCAGGGTTCATTGAAGAAGAAGAACAGCGGTACGGCCAGGATCTGCGGCCAGTGTGCCAGCTCGGCCCGGCGCGTTTCCAGCGCGAAGCGCGCCAGGTACTCGCGGCTGTGGCGGGACAGCGAGCTCTTGGTGAACCCTTCGCTGAAGCAGGCCGCGCCGTCGGGCAGGCGGTGCTTCCAGCGGCGGATGGCGAAGAGGCGCTGGTACACCTGGCCGCCCTGCTCCCAGCGGCGGGTGCGGAACAGCGCGTTGTCGACGGCGAAGCGCTGGTCGGGCATCCGCTGCACCAGCCAGGACATGCCCAGGTGGATGGCGAACCACAGCGCGATGTCGAGCAGTACGGTGAGATGAGCAGGCAGCTCCAGTATCCGCATCTACTTCCCCCGGGTGGAGATGACTCTCCCCTTCCATTTTACCCTCTTGAGGCCGTAGGTTACCACCAGGGCGCGGGCGAAGACCAGCACGAAGAAGAGCAGCGGCAGCGGGAAGAGGACTACCTGCAGGGGGGAGAAGCTGCCTATGCGGGCCAGCATCCAGTAGACCTGCAGGCCGAAGAGCAGGTAGAACGCCAGCGGTTGCAGCAGGGGCTGGCCGTTCAGCGGGGCCTGCAGCAGGGAGACCGTGCTCCCGGCTGCCCCCGACACCCAGAGGACGGTCAGCAGCAGGGGCACCAGGCCGGTGGAGCCGGCACCGGCGGCGAAGCCCTTGCTCCATCCCTCTACCAGCTCCCGCACCCCGCCGCCGTACATGCGGAAGCGGATGGCCCCCCTGCCCCCCATGCAGCGGACCGGGAGGCCGGCGGCCGCGAACGCCCGGCCCAGGGCGAGGTCCTCCAGGACACTGCCCTTGACCGCCTGGTGGCCCCCGACCGCCTGGTACTCCTGCCGGCTCATGACCTGGCAGGGCCCGAAGAAGGCCCGTGGGGCCAGGCGGCGGCCCAGGGGGGTGAAGACGTGGGTGCCCATCATCAGCACGATATTGAAGAAGGCGGACAGTTGCTCGAACGGGCGTTCCATGGCATGCCAGGGCTGCACGGAAAGGGGTCCGCGCTCCCGCCGGTACTCCTCCACGATGCGGGCCAGCCCGTTGTCTTCCAGTTCCGTGTCGGCGTCCAGGAAGAGCAGCAGGGGGCTTCGCGCGCGCTGGGCACCCTGCCAGCAGGCCCACGGCTTGCCGTTCCACCCCGGCGGCA
>JARYMO010000085.1 GCA_029907055.1 Syntrophomonadaceae bacterium
GGCTTCCATACACCGCCTGCGAGGCCGCAGTGGGGTCCATGACTAACCGGGCGTGGCCAGCGAAGGGGGAATCTTCCGGGGACGCCGGCGATGCCGGCCTGGGTTGCCCGCCTTCCAGCAGCGGCCGGTGGGCGTGGGCGCAAGGAGCGACCGCCAGCAGGACGGCCAGTACCGCCAGTAGCAACATCCCCCGGAGTGTCCCTGCCACCTTCCGCACCCGCGGCGCCTCCTCTCCGCGCGCGACCTTTCCCCGTGCCTTCATCTCCGGGTGAAGGCCACGATGAGGGCGGCCAACAGCGCCAGCAGGCCGGCCCCGATGATGATGGCCCGCGCCCTCCACTGCTGCGAGGTCATGTCGGCGAGGGCACGTCGGTTGGCCTCCCAGCGGTCGCGGTGCATCCAGGCGATGAGCATCAGCACTGCCCCCACCAGGCTGAGCACCGCGCTATCGAGCGGAAAGCCCAGGGCCAGCCACAACAGGCCCATGATGAAGAGGGAGTAGTAGTCGGGGCCGCGCGAGGGGCCCTTGTGGCTGAAGAACACGTAGAGGGTGAGGAGGGCCACCATGACCAGCATGATGACGACGGAGACCAGCGTCCATCCGGTTGTGTCCACGGGCGTTGCTCCTTTCCCGGCGCTCAGCGCTCGATGGCTTCCCAGGTCCGACCGGGGGTGTCCAGCACAAAACCGCGCAGCCGCTGCCGTCGAGGGTCGCAGGCGGCGTTGAGGACCAGCGTGGACCCGATGACATCAGCACCGTAGGCCTCGTGGATGTGCCCGCAGCACCAGGCCAGCGGTTGCACGCGCTCGATGTACTGGCGGGCGGCCAGGCTGCCGGCGTGCTGGCCGCCGGTCGTCAGGTCCACCGCCCGGAAGGGAGGCGCGTGGGCGACCACGATGCTGTGCGGGCCGGCCTCCAGTTTCCACAGTTCCTGCTGCAGGCGCTGGAAGGAGGCCTCCCGGTGGCTGCGGAAGGGGGTGCGGTTGACCAGCTCGAAGGCCAGCAGCTGCGGGTGCTGCTGGAAGGGCAGGTAGTACGGATCACCCGGCTCGGCCTCGATGAAGTCCATGTTGCCCAGTATGTACCAGGCGGGACAGGGCAGGGAAGCCAGCAGCGCGCGCAGGGCCTGCAGGTCCTCGCGTTGCCGCTGCAGCAGCTCGTTGGCGGTGCGGGTGCGGTGCTGGCCGGTGACGTCGCCGCAGACCACTGCAGCGTCCACCGGGATGTCCGCCAGCACCGAGGCCAGCTTTTCCCCCAGCACCGGGCTGCCGTGCAGGTCGCTGGTGACGAACAACCGCATGCCAGCCCTCACCCCCTGGTCGGCCGCTGCCATCCCTGCCGGGGAACCAGGCGCTGCCATCCCGGCTCAGCCCTGCTGCCGCAGGGCCTCTTCCACCAGCGCCTTCAGTTCCTCTTTCTCGAAGTACGTGCCGCGGCGGGCGGCCATGCGCTGCAGGTAGGGCAGGTAGTCCAGGTTGCGGCCGAAGGTCGCCACGTAGGCCCGGATCCACCCGTCACGGGTGGGGGTGGCGATGAGCCAGGGGTTGGCCAGCTTGAAGGAGCGCTCGAACTGCTCGTCCTGCTCGGCCAGCAGCTCGTCCTTGACCATGATGCGCAGGTCGCCCAGCAGGTGCTCGACGGCCTGCACCCTGACCCCCTTTTCGCGCAGGCGGGCCTTGAGCGCGATGATGTCCTCGTGCATGTAGGAAAAGCTGCGCGCCCACACCTCGGCGTCCTGGTGCTTGGGGCGCTTGCGCACGCCGTACTTCTCCAGCAGCCCGCGCAGCTTGTCGTCGTTGATGTCGTAGTACAGCAGTCCCAGGGCCACCTGGTGCTCCTCCAGCGTCTTCTCCAGGGCCTGCATGTCCTTGAGCGGGATGTCCACCTCGCGGGGCCACTCGTCGCGCGGGTGCCGGTAGCGGGCCACGAACTCCACGATGTAGGGACGGGCGGCCTGGAAGATGCGTTCGTTCAGTTCCTCGCGGACAATGGTGAGCAGGTTGTCGGGGACCTTGATCTTCTGCTCGCGCAGGTGGGCGGCGATGGTGTCGGCGATGTTGATGGTATCGCGGCGGACGATCTCGCGCCGGTCCAGTCCCCCGAACATGTCCTCCTCGGCGCCCATGCTCAGCCAGGTGGACATCAGCCGCTCCAGGTGCTGGTCCAGGTACTCGCCGACCGCCGCCCTCACATCAGCGCCCTTTTCCGGCTTGGCCTTGAAACGGTCCAGGAAAGTCACAGCGGCCCACTCCTTTGCCCTGGTTGCGTCACCACTCTACCGCATAGATTCGCCGGCGGCGGGCAAATCCCTTCTCCGCAGGCGTGAAAGGGGCGGTCGCGGGGGGCGACGGCGGAGACCGGCCCGCTGCCGGGGGAGGGGTCAGCCGGGCATCGCCGTGCGGCTGCCTCCCGGCCCCTGGATTGGCCGCTGCGGGGGCGTCCCCGCCCTGCCGCGGCGGCGGACTTCGAGGCGGGCGGCGCGGAATGCATCCCGGCGCGTGCCGTGGGTCCGGGCAGCCGGGAAGGGACGGGGGGTGTGGTAGAATGGAAGCAAGGAACATGATATGTTCGGTTGCTGGCAGGGAACACAGCCGACGGGGGAAGCGTGCAAGATCCGGTCCGCGCTGCAGGGAAGGCGCGGGCCCCGGCGTCAGGCGCGCAGTCCGCAAGGAGCGCGCGAAGGGGGCATGGGCATGCACCGGAGAGATTTCGTGAAGCTGGCGGCCCTGGTGGCATTGCTGCCCGGCGAGTTGGCCGGGTGTTTCGGAATCGGGGAGGAACAGGGGGTGAGCAGGGCACCGGCGGTGGTGGCATCGGCAGAAGCCGCCGAGCCGGCCAAGCCATTGCCGGCGATGGCAGTGGCCTACGGCAAGGGGGCGGGAGCGCTGCTTGACACCGGACTGGCAGCCATGGGAGGCCTGAAGAGGTTCGTGAGCCGCGGCGCCAGGGTGGTCATCAAGGCCAACTTCAGCATGCCGCGCGAGCCCAAGGTGGCAGCCAACACCGATCCCCAGCTGGTGGCCGAACTGGTGCGCAGGTGCCTGAAGGCGGGGGCGAGCACGGTGACGGTGGTGGACCACCCGGCCAGCAATTCCGCCATCTGCCTGCAACTGACCGGCATCCGCAAGGCGGTGGAGGCGGTGGGCGGCAAGGTGCGCACCCTCGACCAGCTCACGCGCGAAGACTACGTGAAAGTCACCCTGAAGGGGCCCACCCTTACCTCGGCCTACTACTCGCGGGCGGCCCTGGAGGCTGACCTGCTCATCAATTTCCCCATCCTCAAGCACCATGCCTCCACCAAGGTCACCATCGGCCTGAAGAACCTGATGGGCCTGGTGTGGGACCGGCAGGTGATGCACCGCACCGACCTGGAACGCACCATCGCCGAGCTGGCTGCCTTCAAGCAGCCCCACCTGACCGTCCTTGACGCCACCCGCGGGCTGGTCGACCACGGCCCGATGGGCCCGGGCACGGTCAAGGAGTGGAACCGGGTGGTGTTCAGCACCCGCATGCTGGAACTGGACGCCTACGGCGCCCAGCTCTTCGGGCTGAAGCCGGCGGCCGTCGACCACCTGCGCATCGCGGCCGAGCTCGGGGTGGGCACGCTGGACTGGGCAGCCCTGAAGCCGGTGTGGGCCAGGGTCCCGGAACCGGTGGCCAAGGGCTGAACGGCGCGGCATCACGGGACGCGGGACTGAACAATCAGTGGCCTTGATGCCCCAGACGTCATGGGGCGGCGAGGAGGTAGCGATGGAGGACAGAACGGGGGTTTCGCCATGCACCGGCGGAGCACCGGGAGGGAGCGGGGCAGCGATGATGCCCCGCCTGCGTTACTGGCGCACGGTGGTCCCCGCCCTGGCGCTGGGGCTGTTCGTGCTGCTGGTGCTGAGGCTGCGCTACCCGCTGCCGGGCGACGCGGCGGTGCTGACATGGCTGTCCCGGCTGGACCCCCTGCTGGCGCTGCGACAGTCGCTGCTGGAGGGCGGCCTGGTGTCCTGGGCCTGGCTGCCCGGGCTGGTGCTGCTCATCACCCTGGTGGACGGCCGGGTGTTCTGCGGCTGGCTGTGCCCGATGGGTGCGCTGCTCAACCTCCTGCACAGCCTGCGCGAGGCGCTGGGGAAGCGCTGGCCGGGGGCCAGGAGGGTGCAGGCGGTCCTCTCCTGGCCCTCCTACACCTGGCTGGCCGTGGTGGTGGCAATGCTGGTGATGGGCAGCAGTCTCCCCCTGGCCCTGACCCCCTTTTCGCTGCTGGGGCACGAGGTGACACGCCTGTGGATGGGCAGGGTGCCCTGGGTGCTGCTGTTGCTGGCAGCGGTGGGCGTGGCCTGGTTTCCCCGCGCCTGGTGCACCTATGCCTGTCCCACCGGGCTGGCGCTGGCAGCGGTGGCCCGGCTGCGCTGGTGGCGCCTGCGCGCGGGGGGTGCGTGCACCAGCTGCGGCGCCTGCCAGCGCCACTGCCCGGTGGGAGCGCTGCGCGGCACTCCCGCGCCGGTGGGCGAGCAGTGCGTGCTGTGCGGGCGCTGCTGGGAGGACTGTCCGCGGGGAGCGATGGAATGGCAGGCCGGGTGGTCGGCGCCGCCCGAAGGTGCAGGGGCGGACCCGGAGTGGACGCGCCGCCAGCTGGTGGGCGGGGCAGCAGCAGGCCTCCTGGGGCTGGCGCTGTGGCAGCAGCTGGGGGAGCCCGCGGTGGGGACGCCGCTGCGGCCGCCGGGAGGGCAGGACGAGCTGGACTTTGCCGCCCGCTGCCTGCGCTGCGGGCGTTGCGTGAAGGTGTGTCCGACCCGGGCGCTGGAGCCCATGCCCCTGGCCGCCGGACTGCTGGTGTTCGACACCCCGGAGTTCATTCCCCGGCAGGGGCGCTGCGAGTTGTGCATGCTGTGCCAGCAGGTGTGTCCCACCCAGGCCATCCGCCCGGTGCCCCTGGAGCGGCTGCGCATCGGCACGGCCGTCATCGACCGCACCCGTTGCCTGAACTGGATCGGCAAGACCAAGTGCCTGCTGTGCGCCGAGCAGTGCCCGCTGGCGGCCATTGCCATCGACGGCCGCGAGCGGCCTCACGTCGACGCGGGGCTGTGCGTGGGCTGCGGGGCGTGCGAGAACGGGTGCCCGGTGGAAGGGGAGGCGGCGGTGAGGGTGTATCCAGGGAACGGTCCCGGCCAGGCCGGCGGGCGGCGGAGACGGAGCGGCTGGCAGGCAGCGCGCTGAGCCGTCAGCCGCGCAGGGCGAACAGGAAGCCTACCATCAGCGCCACCAGGATGACGGTGACGACCGCGAAGACGATGAATCCAGCTCCGGGTTTCTGGCGGGTCACGGATGACACCTCCTCCGGCGGTCCTGGTCGGGCGGCTCTCTACCGTCCCGGGAAACCTGCGCGACGGCGTCAGGAAACGGTCGCGGCGGCGCCTGCGCCCTCCTGCTGAGGCGGGGGCAGTTCCGTTACCCTCACCTTGAGGATGCGCATGCCCTCTACCTCCGATATCTGGAATCGATACCGCCCGATTTCCAACTGGTCCCCCACCTCGGGCTTGCGTCCCAGCACCGAGAAGATAAGCCCGCCGATGGTGTCGACCTCTTCGTCCTCCACGAAGTCCACGTCCAGCAGATCCTCCAGCTCCTCCAGCAGTACGCGCCCGCTGATCTCGTAGCTGCCATCCTTGAGCTGGGTGATTTCGGGGGCGGTGAGGTCGAACTCGTCGTAGATCTCACCCACCAGCTCCTCCAGGATGTCCTCCATGGTCACCAGTCCCGCGGTGCCGCCGAATTCGTCGGCAACGATGGCCATGTGGGTGCGCGCCTGGCGCATCTTCTGCATCACCTGGGCGATGAGCATGCCCTCCGGCACCATCAGGATGTCACGGCGGATATCGGTGATGCGGCGTGTGCCCTGGGTGCCGGCCAGCTTGAGGATGTCCCGCACGTGCACGAAGCCCAGCACGTGGTCCTTGTCTTCCTCGCACAGGGGGTAGCGGGTGTGGCCGTGCTGGCGGACCAGGTCCAGCATGTCCTCGTAGGTGTCGTCGGTGTACAGGCAGATGATGTCCTGGCGGGGGACCATGATCTCGCGGGCCACGCGGTCCGAAAAGGTGAAGACCTTGTTGAGCAGGCTGCTCTCCACCATGTCCAGGTAGCCGTGTTCCCGGCTGGCGCTCACCAGCATGCGCAGCTCCTCTTCGGTGTGGGCCAGGTCTGCTTCGTTGGCCGGTTCAATTTTCAACAGGCGGAGGATGACTGCGGCAGACTGGTTGAACAGCCAGATGAGGGGGAAGAAGACGCGGAAGAAGACACGCAGCGGTCCGGCCGTGGCCAGGGCGGCCTTTTCCGCTTTCTGGATGGCGATGGACTTGGGCACCAGCTCACCGAGCACGATGTGGAAGAGGGTGATGAGCGCGAAGGCGATGACCCCGGCAATGGTATGCGTGTACACCATCGACCAGCCGGAAATCCCCGCGAACACGGGGACCAGCAGCCTGGCCACCGCTGGCTCGCCCAGCCAGCCAAGCCCCAGCGAGGTCATGGTGATGCCGAGCTGGGTGGCCGAGAGGTATTC
>JARYMO010000086.1 GCA_029907055.1 Syntrophomonadaceae bacterium
CCGGGCCGCGCGTGGGGCAGGCGGTGCTGGCCTTCGCCCGCTGCATTCACCCCGAACTCTTCCCGGAGTGAAGGATGTCAGTGGTGTCAACGGATAGCCCGGCGGTAGCCGGGAGAATAGCTCTCCAACGCGGGCGTTGGGCCTGCGTCCTGGCCGTGATGGCGGCGGTGCTGGGAGCGGTGACGGTGCTGGGGGTTGGCTGGGGGGCGGTGCGCATCCCCCTGGGCGAGGTGGTGGCGGTGCTGCTCGATCCCCAGGCACACAGCGCCAGTGCCTTTTCGACCATCATCTGGGACCTGCGCCTGCCGCGAGTGGTGCTGGCGGGCCTGGTAGGGACGGCGCTGGCCCTGGCGGGGGCGGGATACCAGGCGCTGTTCAAGAACCCCATGGCTGACCCTCACATCATTGGCGTTTCCCAGGGGGCGGCCCTGGGGGCCTGCCTGGCGATGGTGGCGGGCCTGCAGCTGCAGTGGGCCGGGATAGGGGCAGTCCCTCTGGCTGCATTTGCCGGGGCACTGGCAGCAGCGGCCACGGTCACCCTGCTGGCCAGGAGCGCGGGAGGCCTGCCGGTGGCCACCCTGCTGCTGGCTGGGATTGCCCTGGGGACCTTGCTCAACTCCCTGGTGTCGCTGCTGGTGTTTCTCAGCGGGCAGCAGCTGCACAGCGTCATCTACTGGTTGATGGGCGGGTTTTCCGGCCGCAGCTGGGAATACGTCAGGATGTGCTGGCCGTACGTCCTGGCAGGGAGCCTGCTCATGCTGGGGCTGGCGCGGGAGCTCAACGCCCTGTTGCTGGGGGAGGAAACCGCCCACCACCTGGGGGTGGAGGTGGAGAAGGTGAAGTTCCTGCTGCTGGGCGCCGCCTCGTTGCTCACCGCCACCGCCGTGGCGGCGAGCGGCGTCATCGGCTTCGTGGGTCTGGTCATTCCCCACGCGGTGCGACTGGTGGTGGGACCTGACCACCGGGTGTTGCTGCCGGCGGCAGGCCTCACCGGGGCCACGTTCCTCATCGCCGCCGACATCCTGGCGCGCACCGTACTGGTGCCATCGGAGGTGCCGATCGGGGTCATTACCGCGCTCTTCGGGGCCCCCTTCTTCATCTACCTGTTGCTGCGGCGGAGGCGGACAGACTTCCACCAGGGCCTTGACTAGGAGCTGGAGGCGGGGAAGGTGCAACAGAAGCGATGATTCGGATTTCCGTGAATGGAGTGGAATGCCGGTTCGGGGCGCGGGAAGCCCTGCGCGGGGTCACGCTGTCGGTGGGTCGCGGCGAGTTCCTGGGGCTGATCGGCCCCAACGGCTCGGGCAAGTCGACCCTGTTGCGGACCATCAGCGGTGTGGTGCGGCCGGTGGCGGGGGGCGTACTGCTGGATGGGCAGGACGTGCGCAGGATGTCGGCCCTGGACTTGGCCCGTGCACTGGCGGTGGTGGAGCAGGGGGACCGCGCCACCTGCACCTTCAGGGTGTGGGAAGTGGTCATGATGGGGCGCATGCCGCACGTGGGCAGGCTGCAGCGAGAGAGCCTGCGGGACGTGCAGAGGGTGGAGTGGGCCCTGCAGGTCACCGGCCTGAGCGCACTGGCGGACCGCCACCTGGATGAACTGAGCGGCGGGGAGCGCCAGCGGGTGGTCATCGCCAAGGCCCTGGCCCAGGACACGGATATCCTGTTGCTGGACGAACCCACCTCCCACCTCGACATCGGCCACCAGGTGGAGATACTGGACCTGCTGGCCAGCCTGCGCGAGACGCACCGCCTCACGGTGGTGGCGGCCGTGCACGACCTGAACCTGGCCGCCCAGTACTGCGACCGCCTGGTGCTGCTGGACCGCGGTCGCGTCTTCGCCTGCGGTGAACCCGAGACCGTGGTCACGCGCGAGAACCTGGCCACGGTGTATCGCACTCCGGTCATGGTGACGCGACATCCCAGCCGGCTGAGGCCACAGGTGGTCCTGCTGCCAGGGCGCGCCCCGGCCCAGGGCAGCCACGCGCCCGCCGTGCACGTGGTGGGAGGAGGCGGCACCGCGTCAGCGCTGCTGGAGTCCCTGGCCGCGCACGGGTTCCGGGTCTCGCTGGGAGCGGTCAACGTGACCGACAGCGACTGGGAAACCGCCCGTCGCCTGGGGTTGGAGGTCATCGAGGCAGCGCCCTTCTCTCGCGTGGATGAGCTGGCAGCAGCACGGGCGCTGCAGGCGATGGAAGCGGCGCGGGCGGTAATCGTGGCTGACATGCCGTTTGGCAGCGGAAACCTGCTCAACCTGCAGGCAGCGGCAGAAGTGGCGGAGCGGGGCCGGACGGTCATCGCCATCAATGGCAGCATCGAGGGGCGGGATTTTACCGGGGGCCAGGCAGAGGCCGCCTTCTCCAGGCTGCTGGCCGGAGGCGCCGTGGTAGTCTCCTGCTGGGAAGAGGCGGTGAGGAGGCTGCACGGGTTGCTGGGTCGTACCGGGGCTGCCGTCGAACCCGGCGGCGGGGAAGGCGCAGTGCTGGGAGGGACACGGACAGGGCAGGTGGGAGCAGGATGAGCACGGCCTGGCAGGTAGCCCTGGCCTGCACCCTGGACTGGATAGTGGGGGACCCCCGCTGGATGCCGCACCCGGTGAGGATGATGGGGGCGCTCATCAGTTTTCTGGAGGCCAGGCTGCACCGGTGGGCAGAGCGTCCGTCGGCCCGGCTGTGGGCCGGTGTGCTGCTGGCGTTGACGGTGGTGGGGACGGCCTACCTGGCGGCCATGGCAGCGGTCACGCTGGCCGGACGCGTGCACCCCTGGGCCGGCACCGCCATGTCGGTATGGCTGATTTCAACCACCGTGAGCGCCCGCGGACTGGCCGACGCGGCCCGCCAGGTGAGCGGTCCGCTGCGGCGTGGGGACCTGGCGCAGGCACGCAGCGCGCTGGGCCTCATCGTCGGTCGCGACACCGATGCCCTGTCGGAGTCGGAGGTGGTGAGGGGAACGGTGGAAACGGTGGCGGAGAACACCGTTGACGGGGTGGTGGCCCCCATCGTGTTCGCGTTGCTGGGCGGAGCCCCCCTGGCCATGGCCTACCGGGCGGTCAACACCCTGGACTCCATGGTGGGCTACCGCACCCCCCGCCACCTGGAGTTAGGAAGGGCTTCGGCGCGCCTGGACGATGTCGCCAACTACCTCCCGGCCCGGGTGGCCGGGCTGCTGCTGGTGCTGGCGGCCTGGCTGCGGGGGATGGACGCGGTGGGCGCCGTGCGCACGGTGCTGCGGGACGCCCGCGTCCATCCCAGCCCAAACGGAGGGGTGCCGGAGGCGGCGGTGGCAGGAGCCCTGGGGGTCAGGCTGGGAGGCACCAACTACTACGGGGGGGTGCCCAGTGCCAGGGGGCACCTGGGTGAAGCCAGGGAACCGCTGGCGGTGAAGCACATTGACGAGTCCGTGGTCCTGCTGCAGTGGGTGACTGGGATGGCCGTGGTGGCCGGCCTGGTCCTGCAGGCGGTCTGGAGCGGGTGAGGAAGCGCGAGGGCGGAGGTGAGGGCCGTTGCAGGGGATGAGCACAGCATTTCGATTCCTCACCCGCATCCCCCTGCCGGGCAACGCGCCCGTCACGGAAAGTGACCTGGGAGCGGCTTCGGCATGGTTTCCGGCCGTGGGAGTGGTGCTGGGGGCGCTGGTAGTGGCGGCCGGGTGGGTGCTGCGGGAATGGTATCCTGCCCCGGTGACGGCTGCCCTGCTGCTGGCGGGGCTGGTGGCGGCCACCGGGGGGCTGCACCTGGACGGCCTGATGGACACCGCCGATGGTCTCATGGGCTCACACCTGCGCGAGCGCAGCCTGGAAATCATGAAGGACAGCAGGGTAGGTGCCATGGGGGTGACAGCGGGGGCGGGAGCGATGGTGCTGAAGTTTGCCCTGCTGGCAGCGGCCTTGCAGATGCAGGACTGGTGGAGGTGGCTGTGGCTGTTCCCAGTGCTGGGCAGGTGGGCGCTGGTCTATGGCCTGAGCAGCTTCCCTTACGCGAGGGCCGAGGGGGGGCTGGGGCGTCCGTTTGCACTGGGCAGCAGCCGACGCCAGCTGTGGGTGGCCTCCGGGGTCGCCGTGCTGGCCGCCTGGGCGCTGGGAAGCGTGCGCGGAATGGCAGCCGCCCTCGCCGTCTGGTTGTTCACGGCGCTGCTGGCCCGACAGGTAACGCGTCGCCTGGGCGGGCTCACGGGGGACGTGTACGGGGCGCTCAATGAGGTGGCCGAGATCACCGCGCTACTGGTGCTGGTGGGCAGATTCGGCTGGTAACCGCCCTGGCCCCCTGGAACGTCAGGCGCGCGGACATGGGGGGTAAACGATGCAACAGCACGGGGGAAACGTGTGGGAGGCAGCGGCCAGGTACGGGGTAGACCCTGCCCACTGCCTGGACTTCAGTGCCAGCATCAACCCGCTGGGGCTGCCGGCCGCTGCGCGCCAGGCCGTAGTTGACTGGTTGCCGCTGGCCACCAGGTACCCCGATCCCCAGTGCCGGGAGCTGGTGCGGGCGCTGAGCCGGCACCTGGGCCTGGACGGGGAGCACCTGGTGTGTGGCAACGGCGCTACCGAACTGATTTTCCTGGCTGCGCGGGTCCTGCGACCGGGAAGGGTGGCCCTGCCGGTGCCTACCTTTGGCGAGTACGCGCGCGCAGTATGCGCCGCGGGAGGGGCGGTGCTGCCGGTGCCGCTGGACGAGGAGCGGGGTTTCTTCGCCCCCCTGCCTTCCTTGCTGGAGCAGAGCGAGGGGATTGATGCAGTGGTGGTCTGCAACCCCAACAACCCGACCGGCAGGGTGTGGCCGCGCGAGGAGGTGCTGGAGCTGACCAGCCGGGCGGCATCGCGAGACATCATGGTGGTGGTCGACGAAGCCTTCGTTGACTTCGTGGACGCACCCCACGAGGTCGAGGTAGCCAGCCAGGTGGCCAGGCACCCCAACCTGCTGGTGCTGCGGTCGCTCACCAAGTTCTACGCCCTGGCCGGCCTGCGCGTGGGGTACGCGGTGGCAGGAGTGGAAACAGCGCAACGGCTGCGCCAGGCCCAGGAGCCCTGGACGGTCAACGTACTGGCCCAGGCCGCCGCCGTGGCCGCCCTGGGGGACGGGGAGTACCGCCGGCAGACGGAGCGCTGGCTGCGCGAGCAACGGGAATTCATGGTCGGCGAACTGAAGCGCCGCCCGGCGCTGGTGGTGTGGGACACGGCGGCCAACTTCGTCCTGGTAAAGCTGCGCGACGAGCGTTGGACGGCAGCCTCGCTGCAGGAAGCACTGGCCCCTCGCGGCATCCTCATCCGCGACTGCAGCTCGTTTGCTGGACTGGGGCCCCGCTTCGTGCGCCTGGCCATCCTGGGGAGGGAGCAGAACCAGCGTCTGCTGGCCGCGCTGGACGAGGTGCTTGCCTGAGAAGCACGCAGACAGGTCGCCAGGTCGCCGGCCTGCGGGGCGGCGCCGGGGGGTGGCACGAGGAAGGGCCCCTGACGGGGCCCTTTGTTGCGGTATCCTGCCTAATGCTCACGGCAGTCTGCTACGACCTCAGGCCTTTTCTGGCAGGGAGAAGCGCCACGCGCACCACCATTCCTCGGGGTGCGGGTCCGGGGGACAGCCGATGCACTCCGTGACGATACGGGAGTCGATGGTGCTGGCGAAGACCGGGTACTCGACGAGCCCGGCCGATTTGCAGGCGTAGTCTTCCAGCCCGCGACGCTTGCGGGCCGACTGCACCCGGCAGTCGTCCATGCGGTAGATGAAGCTGTTGGGGGAGTCGTCTTCGAAGCTGGACTTGTTGATGCGGAAGTACATGCGGAAGCGCAGGGCACGCTTGAGCCCTTCCAGGCCAGGATGGTCGTCAAGCTGCAGTGCTTCCTTAATGGACCAGGCCTCGACGCGGGCGAAGCGGGCCCAGCAGGAGTCGTTGCAGCGCTTGGCATCGTTCATGCCGCTGGTCATCTCCACTGCCTGGAACCACACCCCGTCGTTGGCCAGCCAGTTGGCGGCCACCGCGTCGAGCAGATCGGTAATGCGCTCCCGCGGCATCTTGAGCAGCGGTTCCGGGACGAGGCCCTCCATCTTGAACCCCAGGGTCTTGCCCAAGCGGTTCATCTGGATGGTGTAGCTGTCCTGGAAGGCCTTCTTGAGGATTTCCAGCGCCTTGGGCATGCCCAGCTGGTGCTCCACCTCCATGAACCACAGGGTGTAGTGGATGACGGTCTGGTGCAGCATGTTGACGACCATGGTGGCCAGCTGCTCATTGGTCAGTTCCTCCCAAGTCTGCACAGTCTTCACCGGTACTCCTCCTTCGCTTCCCCTTCTCTCTTCTCCGACGACCCTCCCTGGGTGTTCCTCTCCGCCGTGGCGCCACGGGCCCGGCCCCCTTGCCGGCCTCACCTCCTGACCGCCAAAAGTCGCTTGTCAACGATCTGAGATAATGTCACCCTAATCGGTCTGAGAAAATGGCACTGGAT
>JARYMO010000087.1 GCA_029907055.1 Syntrophomonadaceae bacterium
ATGTCGCTGTCGTGCCGGATGGGAGGGCTGCTGAGCGGAGCGCCGCCGGAGCAGGTGAAGGCCATGACCCGCTTCGGGTATTACCTGGGGATGGCCTTCCAGATTACCGACGACATCCTGGACTACGTGGCGGACGAAGAGGTGCTGGGCAAGCCGGTGGGGAGCGACATCCGCCAGGGCATCATCACCCTGCCCGCCCTCTACGCCTTGCACCAGTCGGGGTACAGGCGCGAGCTCTCCGCCATGATCTCCTCGCCGCAGCGCTGTCGGGAAGAGGCCGAGCGCATCGTGCAGCTGGTCGTGGAGAGCGGAGGGGTAGAGTTCGCGTACGACGTTGCCCTCGCCTACGTGCGCAAGGCCGAGGCGCGCCTGGCGCTGCTGCCGGACGTTCCCGCCCGCAGGACGCTGGGCGCCCTGGCGAGTTTCATCGCCAGCCGGGACCATTGAGGAGGCCTGCCGGTGTTCAAGAAACTCACGCCCGAAGAGAAGATGACGCTGCTGCAGCACCTGGAGGACTTGCGCAAGGCCCTGCTGTGGTCCCTGGTGGCCATCGTGGTGGCGGCGCTGGCGTCGTTTTCCTACAGCGACCAGATACTGGCGCTGGTGCAGAAGCCGATGACCGACCTGGGCCTGAGCCTGGTGTACATCGGCGTGACCGAGGGGTTCTACGTCAAACTCAAGCTCTCGCTGCTGGCGGGGCTCATCCTGTCCTTCCCGGTGGTGGCCTGGCAGATATGGAGTTTCGTGGCTCCCGCCCTCTACCCGCATGAACGCAGGTACGTGTACACCCTCTTCCCCGTTATCGTGGTACTCTTCGTGGTGGGAGTGGTGTTCGCCTACTCCACCATCCTCAAGATGGCGCTGGCCTTCCTGGTCTACATTGCCGGGGGCCTGACACCCATGATCACCGTCGACAAGTACCTCTCCTTCGTCCTCACCTTCACCATCCCCTTCGGCCTGGTGTTCGAGCTGCCGGTGGTAGTCTACTTCCTCACCAGGGTTGGTATCATCGGCCCCGAGGTCCTCATCCGCAACCGCCGCTACGCGATTATCGGCATCTTCGTCATCGCCGCCGCCCTCACCCCGGGTCCGGATCCTGTATCCCAGGTGCTGATGGCGGTGCCGGTGTACCTGCTGTACGAGGCAAGCGTCCTGGTGTCGAAGCTGGCGCGTCCCAAGTCTGCGCTGCACGCGGAAGGAGGGGAGGAGACGGTGTAGGGGGTGCTCGCCGGCACCCCGGTGGTGGTGCGGGGCACGCCAGTGGCCTTCCGGCACGCGGAGGCGGGAGCGGTTATGACAGGTATTCCGCGGGCAAATATGCCCGCAAAGGATGGGCTTCATGCCAAGAATTCCGGAGGCAGGGTGGCTGGGGGAGAAGGAATTTGGCAGGGCGCACCGAATACTGTTGTAATGTGCGTTCCCCTGACCCCAAACCCCTGGAGAGTCAAACCCTGTCGAAATTGTCAGAAAGGAGAGTCGAAGGCGTGAAGGTAACGCGAAGACAGTTCCTCATGTTCTCAGGAGTGACTGCCGCGACCTTCGCCGTGGTGGACCTGGGCTTCAACCTGGGCGCGACGGCAGCCGAGGTGGGAGAGTCACGCATCAAGAACGTGACCCCCGCACCCACCGTCTGCCCGTACTGTGCCTCCGGTTGCGGGCTGCTGGTCTACTCGGAGAGGGACGCGGAAGGCAAGTTTGTCAAGCTGCTGAGCGTCGAGGGAGACCCCGACAACATCAACAACCGCGGTGGGGCCTGCTCCAAGGGGGCGGCGATCTTCAACCTCCGGGAAATCTACGATGAGGAGACCGGAGAACAGAAGGTGAACCCCAAGCGGGTCGCCACGCCCCTGTATCGCGCCCCGGGGAGCGAGAAGTGGGAAGAGAAGGACTGGGACTGGATCCTGGACGAGGTCGCGAAACGGGTCAAGGAAACGCGCGACAAGAGCTTCATCCACAAGGAAACGGTGACGGCCAAGGTCAAGAATGCTGACGGGACCGAAACCGAGACCCAGCTGGAGATGATCGTCAACCGCACCGAGCGCATTGCGGCCATGGGCGGCTCCCCGATGGACAACGAGGAGTGCTACCTGGAGAGCAAGCTGATGCGCGCGCTCGGCGTGGTGTACCTGGAGACCCAGGCCCGCCTGTGCCATTCCTCCACCGTTGCCGGTCTGGCGCCGTCTTTTGGGCGAGGGGCGATGACCAACAGTATCCCCGACCTCAAGAACACTGACTGCGCGCTCATCATGGGCAGCAACTGCGCCGAGAACCACCCGGTGACCTGGCGCTGGCTGCACAAGGCCCGTGACGAACGGGGTGCGGTCATGATCCACGTCGACCCGCGCTACACCCGCACCTCGGCGGTGTGCGACATCTACGCGCCCATGCGTTCCGGCACCGACATCGCCTTCATCGGCGGGATGGTCAAGTACATCCTGGACAACGAGCTGTACCACAAGGACTACGTGCTGGCGTACACCAACGCCTCCTTCCTGGTGGCCGACGGCTACGACTTCAACCCCGAGGACGGGCTGTTCTCCGGGTATGATGCCGCCAACCGCAAGTACGACACCACCACCTGGGACTACCAGTACGGGGAAGACAAGCTGCCGCTCAAGGACCCCACCCTGACTCACCCGCGCTGCGTGTTCCAGCTGATGAAGAAGCACTTTGAGCGCTACGACATCGACACGGTGTGCGCCATCACCGGCACTCCCAAGCACGACTACCTGAAGGTGCTGGAGGCCTTCTGCGCCACCGGCAAGCCGGACAAGACCGGCACCATCCTGTACGCCATGGGCATCACCCAGCACACGGTGGGCAGCCAGAACGTGCGCGCCTTTACCCTGGTGCAGCTGCTGCTGGGCAACATGGGGCGCCCGGGCGGCGGCGTGAACGCGCTGCGCGGGGAGAACAACGTGCAGGGGGCGACCGACCACGCCCTGCTGTTCCACATCATCCCTGGCTACATCACCTCGCCCACCAATGCCCCGGCACACAAGGACCTCTTCTCCTTCATCAAGAAGGAGACCCCGGGGGCGGGCAAGCTGCCGGCGACCAACTGGGACGAGCTGCTGGAAGCGCTGCACGCAGGCATCCCCAACTCGGGCTTCCGCGTGAACACCTCCAAGTGGGTGGTGAGCATGCTCAAGGCCTGGTGGGGAGACGCCGCCACGCGGGAGAACGACTACGCTTACCACTACCTGCCCAAGCGGGATGAGAAGAAGAACTACTCGCACATCGCCATGTTCGAGGCCATGTACAACGGCGACATCGACGGCCTGTTCATCTTCGGCGGCAACCCGGTGGTGGGCGGCCCCAACGCCAACAAGGAGCAGGTGGCGCTGACCAAGCTGAAGTGGCTGGTGGTGGTAGACCTGTGGCTGCACGAGACGGCCGACTTCTGGTCCTACAAGGCGTGGGAGCGCCCGGTGGAAAACGACAAGGTGCCCAAGCTGGGCCCGAAGGACATCCAGACCGAGGTCTTCTTCCTGCCCGCCTGCGGGGTGTACGAGAAGGAAGGCACCGCCTCCCAGACCGGGCGCATGATTCAGTACCGCTGGAAGAACGCCGACCCGGTGGGCGAGAGCAAGCCTGACCTGTGGATCATTGACCAGCTGGCGAAGCGCATCAAGAAGCTGTACGAAGGCAGCACCAAGCCGCAGGACGAGCCCATCGTCCACCTGACCTGGGGCCCTTACGGGGAAGGCGAGGAGCCGGAGCCGACGCTGGTGGCGCTGGAGATCAACGGCTACTACGGCAAGTTCGAGGAGCACAAGCCGGTGGCCAAGTTCGCCGACCTCAAGGACGACGGCAGCACCGCCTGCGGCAACTGGATCATCTGCGGTTCGATGACCACCAAGGAAGACGGCTCGCTGGACTACAAGCCCAAGTGGCGGGACAACTCCGACCCCTCCGGCCTGGGCATCCACCCCAAGTGGGGCTGGTGCTGGCCGGTCAACCGCCGCATCCTCTACAACCGCTGCTCGGTGCAGCCTGACGGGGTCACCCCCTGGCCGGGCGACGAGGGGCGCATGCTCATCCACTGGGATCCCACCGCGGTGGCCGACCCCGCCACCGGGGCGCTGGGCAAGTGGGTGGGCCCGGACGTGCCGGACTTCAACGCTACCCTGGCCCCCACTGCTCCCGGCGGCACCAACCCCTTCATCATGCGGCCGGAGGGCAAGGGCTGCTTCTTCGCCGTCGGTGCGGGCATGAAGGAAGGTCCCTTCCCCGAGCACTACGAGCCGTGGGAGACCCCGGTGGCCAGCAACCTCATGAACAAGACCATGCTCAACCCGGCCGTCAAGGTCTGGGAGCCGGACAAGCAGGGCAAGCCCGAGGAGTACCCCATCGTCGGCACCACCTACCGCGTGGTGGAGCACTGGCAGACCGGGGCCCTCACCCGCAACCTGCCCTGGCTGGCTGAACTGGTGCCCAACATGTTCGTCGAGCTCAGCGAGGAACTGGCCAAGGCCAAGGGCATCAAGAACGGCGATGACGTCATCATCTCCACCACCCGCGGCGACGTGAAGGCCGTGGCCATGGTGACCAAGCGCTTCAAGCCGCTGACCGTGCAGGGCAAACTGGTGCACGAGGTAGGCCTGGTGTGGTGCTTCGGCTACAAGGGCTACGCCACCGGTGACCCCGCCAACCGCCTCACGGCCCACATCGGGGACGCGAACACCATGATCCCCGAGTACAAGGCCTGGCTGTGCGACGTAAGGAGGGCGTAACCATGGCGAAGCTAACCAAACTCATCGACGTCAGCAAGTGCACCGCCTGCCGCGGCTGCCAGGTGGCCTGCAAGAACTGGAACCAGAACCCGGCCACCATCGAGCCGTTCAAGGGCTACCTGCAGACGCACAAGGACACCAACGCGGAGACCTTCACCATCGTCAAGATGGACGAGTACGTGGACCCCGCCATGGGACTGCGCTGGCTGTTCCGCAAGCACGGCTGCTTCCACTGCGAGAACCCGGCCTGCCTGGAGGTCTGCCCGCGGCAGGCCTACTCCAAGAACGAGTGGGGGGCCACTGTCCACAACCCCGAGCGCTGCATCGGGTGCCAGTACTGCACCTACGCGTGCCCCTGGCACGTCCCCAAGTACCTCAAGCGCGAGGACATCGTGCGCAAGTGCACCCTGTGCGCCAACCGGGTGGACGCCGGGCTGGAGAAGGGGACTTTCAAGGATTACCCGCTGGAAAACTGGCCGGAGGGCGGCACCAGCGGGCCCGAACCGGCCTTCGGACCGGCGCGCGAGCTGGCCACCTTCGTGCCGGCCTGCGTGAAGACCTGTCCGGCAGGGGCGTTGTCCTTCGGGGAGCGCGAGCGGCAGATCCAGAAAGCGCTGGAGCGGGTGCAGGTGCTGCGGGCGCGGGGCTTCGTGGAAGCCAACGTGTACGGCCTGGACCAGATGGGCGGGCTGAACGTGATGTACGTGCTGCAGTACCGGCCGGAGACCTACGGGCTGCCGGCGCAGCCCAAGCCGATGGGCCAGGTGGCCTTCTGGCAGAACATCGTCAAGCCCTACGCCGGCTGGCTCATCCCGGTGGCGCTGGGCACCTCGGTCATCAGCTTCTTCACCACCCGGCTGCTGGGGGCGGGCAAGGATTTGCACGGCCACGGCCATGAGGAAGGGGGAGAAGAGTAATGCAGTGGCTGACTGAGTATCGCGAAGACGTCCCCCGCGTGGAGCGGTTCAACCTGACGGCCCGCATCACCCACTGGGGGCACACGGTGACCTTCCTGCTGTGCCTGTTCACCGGCCTGGTGCTGTTCCTGAACGGGGTGGACTGGCTGGCGGCCATCTTCGGCGGTTACCGGGGGGCGGGCCTCATCCACCGCATCAGCGCGGTGGCCATGACGCTGTTCCTCATCTACGGCGCGGTCTTCGGTATGCGGGGGCTGGCGGCGTGGATCATGGACCTGTTCCGCTTCGGGGTGAATGACATCATCTTCCTGGTGCTGTTCCCCTTCGAGCTGCTGGGCTTCAAGGTGCCGGTGTGGCCGCAGACCCGCTTCAACGGCGGCGAGAAGATGAACTCCATCATCACGCCGATGTCGGTGCTGCTGCTGATGCTGTCGGGGTACATCATGTGGTTCCCCAGCGTGTTCCCGGCTTGGCTGGTGGGCATCGCCTACCCCACCCACGACCTGGCGATGATCTTCGCCACCTTCATGGTGTGCATCCACGGCTACCTGGGGTCCTTCCACCCCGGCTCGGGCGAGTCGTTCTGGGGCATGTGGAAGGGCACGGTGCGGGCTGACTGGGCCGAGCACCACCACAAGGTCTGGTACGACGAGACCTACGGCGAGAAGGCCAAGAAGAAAGAATAGCCGAGATCACGGGCAAGGGGGGCTGCGGCCCCC
>JARYMO010000088.1 GCA_029907055.1 Syntrophomonadaceae bacterium
CGCAGCCATCCCGTCCACGAGTCATGTGGGCCAGGTTGATGGAGCCCAGGGTGCAGGACTCGTAGGGGAGCAGCGGTTGTTCGCCGCAGGGATTGGTGGCGGTGATGGTCCCCAGGGCTGGGACTGGGTTGGCGCGGTTGATGGCGTCCAGGAACAGCAGGCCTGGGTCACCGCAGCGGTGCGCGCTGGCCGCCATCTCCGCGAACAGCTCCGCCGCCTCAACCTCCCCGAACTGGCGGCCGCCGAAGACCAGGGGCCAGCGTTCACCCCGTTGCACGGCCAGCATGAAGCGATCGGTGACCGCCACAGACAGGTTGAAGTTGCGGAAGGTCGATTCCTGCAGCTTGGCGCCGATGAATTCCCGGATGTCGGGGTGGTCAACGCGCAGAATGCCCATGTTGGCGCCCCGGCGTACCCCTCCCTGGCGGATTTCCTCGGTGGCGGCGTTGAACACGCGCATGAAACTCACCGGTCCCGACGCCAGCCCCCGCGTGTGGTGGACCGGCGTCCCCCGGGGACGCAGGGGGGAGAAATCAAAGCCTGTTCCGCCGCCGCTCTTGTGAATCAGCGCCGCGTTCTTCAAGGTCTCAAAGATGGCCGCGATGTCGTCTTCCAGGGGCAGCACGAAGCACGCGGCCAGCTGCCCCAGCGGCCCCCCGCAGTTGATGAGCGTGGGGCTGTTAGGTAGGAAATCCAGCCGGTCCAGCAGGTGGTAGAACTCCTCTTCCCAGCGGGCGACCTCCGCCGGCGCCGCTCCCCACGCCGCCTCGGCGCTGGCCACGCCACGTGCCACCCGCCGGCACATCTCCTCCGGCGTTTCCACCACTGCCCCCTGCTCGTCGCGGCGCAGGTAGCGGGCGGCCAGGATCAGTCGCTGGCTCTCACTGGTCTTCACCCGTCTTCACTCCCGCCTGTCACTCATTCGGCACGTCGACGTCTGCCAGTCTCGCCCCGGGCAGTCCATGGCCCGCCTTCCCCCCGCCCGGTACCTGGGGTCCCGCCGCGCCGGCAGGCTGCCCAGCGGGCACCTGCTCTGGCAGCGCGCGTTGCTGCAGGCCACCCCCCCCTGGCTGCTGCCCGCGCAGCATGTCCGCCAGGGTCTCCCGGCTCAGTTCCCGCACCATGGCCGCCTGCGCCCGGGCGATGATGCGGCGCACGGGACAGCTGGCCTGGTTGGGACAGTCATACCCTTCTGCCAGGCAAGGGTTCAGCGCCAGTGGCCCTTCCACGGCGGTGAGGACGTCCGCCAGCGTGACGCGATCGGCGGGCTGGGCCAGTCGCACCCCGCCCTGGGTCCCCCGCTGGGTGGCTACCAGCCCGGCGCGGGCCAGCAACTGGATGGTCTTCTTGAGGAACACCTCCGGGATGTCCTGCTTCTCGGAGATGACCTTGGCCGCGACGAACGTGCCGGGCTCTGCCGCGGCCAGTTCCAGCAACGTGCGCACGGCGTATTCCGTCTGACGGGTTATCTGCATGCTCGTGACTCCTCGTGGTGCGACCAACAGGCCGGTGTGGGGAGGTGCTGTCCTTCATTGTACCCCGCTGCCGGCAGCCGGGCAAACGGCGCCCGCCGGCAGCGCGACGGGGCCGGTTCGCGGCGGGCTGCCGCCCGCCCTCCGGCCCCGTTCAGCAGGCATGCGTGCGGTTCAGGCAGGCTCCACCTCGACCTCGTAGTCGCTGGTGGTCACTGCTTCTCCCCCCTCCTCGGTGACAATGAAGGTGTCCTCCACCCCCACCACTCCCAGCCCGGGGAAGGTGAACTTGGGCTCCATGGCCACCACCATCCCGGCCTGCAGCGGCATGGTGTTGCCGCGGACGATGACCGGCAACTCGTCCAGTTCGAGGCCGATACCGTGTCCGCAGAAGGCGGCCCGGTCCTCGCCGTAGCCCATGAAGTGCTCCGCCAGGCCCCGCTCCGCGGCGGTGTCCAGCGCACGCTGGTACACCTCCCCCGCCAGCACGCCCGGTCTCAGCATCCCCGCCACCTGGCCCTGAATTTCAACCGCCACCCGGTAGGCGTGCTCCAGCGGCGGTGCCAGCGGTCCCAGCGCCATGGTGCGCGTCTGGTCCACGTGGTACCCGTTCATCCCGGCCACCAGGTCGAAGATGACCGGTTCATGACGCGCGATGACCCGCCGGCTGGAGCCCTGGGGAAAGGCCAGGCTGAGGCCCTGACCGCCGGTAGGGCTGTCCATGAAGCTGCCGACACCGGCTTCCGGCCCCGACACCAGGTGACCCCAGTACACCTCCTGGTTGAAGGCGCGCATGCGGACGTAGCCCTGGTGACCAGCTGCCCGCGCCGCAGCCTCCACCGCGGCGGCCAGTTCGATCTCGCTCACCCCTTCCCGCAGCGTGGCGCGGGCGACCCGGACCATGAAGTCAGAGAGGCGCCCCACCTCGCGGATGAGGGCTAGTTCATAGGGTGACTTGACCGCCCGCTGGGCCTGGATGATGGGCCAGACGTCCACGATGACAGCCGGCGCAAACACCTCCTGGTACCGGAAGTACTGGCGCACGGGCAGCACGTCGAGCTCCATCCCCAGGCGCCCGGGACGGGGAAGCCCCAGTTGGGGGAGCAGCGCCGGGATGTCCTTGGGGCCTTTCACCGCCACCACCCGCGGCAGTTCGCTTTCTGCCGCCGCGCGTTGCGGATTCTTGCGCACGAAAAAGGCCGGCTGTCCGTCCGCGGGCACGTAGAGATACCCCTGCTGGACGGTTCCGGCGTAGTAGAACAGGTCTGCATTCTGTACGATGAGCGCCGCGTCGATACCTGCCTCCACCAGCCCACGCTGCAGGATCTCGGTGCGCCGCTCCAATTCGGCCCGCGGAGTCCGCTGCATATATCCTCCTCCTTCCGCCCCGCCAGCGGGGCCCCGGCGTTCTCCCCCGACGCCTACTTCTCTTTCTTTCTCACCGTCACCAGGATGCTGCGGCAGCAGTCGTCGTTCTTGATGATGAAACAGTCCGGCTTCTCCAGAAATTGGTAGCTCCCGCTGGCTTCGATCTCCAGGTCGTCGCGGGTCAGATTGCCATCGCGGGGGATGAACAACATGCGCCCGAGCGGCAGCGTGGTCTGTTTCACCAGTTCCATTGCCACTCCCTCCTCTCGAGAAAAATGGTCTCGGGCATTACTTCTCCGTCGGGGCGCAATTTCCTTTCCGCCACCCCCGGCGGCAGTACCCGGCGATTGACGGGGGATGCTCCCGGGGTACACTGTAAAGTAGGCAGAAAGGAGGGCTGCACATGTGCGCAGCGCAGCAGGGGATGGTCATCCTGGGAGGACCGTCCTGCGTGGGCAAGGGCCCCCTGTACGAGGCCCTGTGCCGTTTTTACCCCCAGCTGGCCCAGCGCCTGCAGAAACTGGTGCTCTTCAACAGCCGGCCCCCCCGGCCGGGCGAGGTAGACGGGGTGGACTACCATTTCCGCTCCCGGGAGGACATCGAGGCCCTGCGCGGGCGCCCGGGGTACGTGGTCCTGGAGGTGAGGGGCGACGTGCAGGCGCTGGACCTGGAACAGGTGCGCCAGGTGCTGCAACAGGGCCGCAGCCCTTTCTTCGAGGGCAACCCCTTCGTGCCGGTGCAGCTGTGGCAGCATCCGGAAACCCGGGACCTGCCGCGGGTCAGCGTCTTCCTCTCCCCGCTTTCCCGCGAGGAGATCCTGGAGCTGACCGCACCCGAGCGGAGGGTCAACCTGCAGGACTTCGTCGCCGAGGTCATGCGCCGGAAGCTGTTGCGGCGGACGCAACGCCAGAAAGGTCTGCTCTCCCTCAAGGAGCTCTCCGACATAGAAACCCGGGCCCAGAGCGCCTACCGGGAGATGCAGCTGGCCTGGCAGTTTGACTACGTCATCCCCAACCATGATGGCGAGGACAGCGAGAACTGGCAACAGTTCTACTACCCGCTGGGGGATGCCCGCCGTGCCCTGGCCACCTTCGCCGCCATCCTGAGCGGCGAACCCGCTCCGGGTGCCGAGCAGTGGGAAGCGCACCTGCTCCCCTGATTCACGGGGTGTCTGCCCGCGGCACGGGCGTCTCCTGCGGCAGGCGGCGCAGGAACTCTTCCCAGGCCGCCTGCACCTGCCTCTCGGTGTCGTGCGGCTCACCGCCATTGTCGATGACCACGGCCGCCCTGGCCGCCTTTTCCTTCAGGCTCGCTTGCGCCCGCATCCGGGCCAGCGCTTGCTCCCGCGAAAGGCCGTCGCGGGCCATCAGGCGCTGCAGTTGCGTGTCGGGGTCCACGGAGACGACCCACACCTCGTCCACCAGGCCCTCCAGGCCGGCTTCCAGCAGCAGGGCCCCGGCATACACCACCACCCGCGCTCCTTCCCGCCGCAGCCCGTCCAGTATCTCGCTCACCCGCTGGCGTAAGCGCGGGTGGGTAATGTCGTCCAGCACCTTTCGCGCCCGCGCATCCTCGAATACCAGCGTCGCCAGCCGCCGGCGGTTGATGCTCCCGTCCGGCCAGAGGATATCCGGGCCAAAGGCCGCCACCAGTTCAGCGTGGGCCGGCGTTCCCGGCTTGACTACCTCACGGGCGACCTGGTCGCCGTCTACCACCACGGCGCCGCGCCGGGCGAGCATCTGTGCTACTGTGCTCTTGCCGGAAGCGATGCCCCCGGTGAGCCCGATGACCCGCATGCCGTGCCGCCCCTTTCGACTCGCTCGCGTCCCGGCCGCTGTGCGCACCGGGCACGAGCGTTCTCCTCTCACAGGCACGACGGAAGGGTAGGTCTTACGGCTCCTCGACAGAACCTGCCTACCCTTCCGCTTGGGCCAGGGTGTACTGCAATCCAGTACGTCCCCCCCTCTGTGGTTTCCCTGAATTTCGGGTTCGCCGACGGTTCACCGGCGTTCCCTACTTGTCCGAATCCCCTTCCTTCCCGGCGGTTCGCCCCTGCGACCTATCCGCCTGGGACCTCCGGGTTTTCGCCTACGGTCCCGGTCACGATGGGTTCTCCTTCGCTCTCACGTCCGGAGAACTGGCTTCCCGTCCCTCGCCCGCTCACAGGTCGCCCTCCGTGCGGTACGGTTCCAGGTCGCCTGGCAGTCTGCCCGTGGTTTCCTGGCCTTTCGACCTGTCCACCACCCGGCATCCTGCCTTTGATCTCCTTCGGTGAAGGCGTCGAATCCCGCCATCTGGCCGGTGGCCTTGGCTATCGGACTCTTCAGGGGGTTCACCGGTACTCCAGTCTCACGACCGTTTCCCGGTGTACTTTCATTCTACCCGCGCCCCCCTTCCTCGTCAATACATATTCAGAAATGTGAATATTGTGACGAGCGCTTTCGCGCCGTGAAGTAGTTATTGCGCTTTCTTTCACAACAGGTTTCAGCCGCGCCGAGAGACGCATAAAACGGCCCCCATTTTGCATAACTATGCCGATGCAGCCCGGGGTCGCCATGCGGCGGCGAGCGTCTGCGGGTAGTATAATGAGGGTAAGCACTGGCGGCGGGCCAAGGGCCGCTGGAGCATCGCTGGCGGGCGAACCCGGACCTGAGGAGGGGGAGAGTGCAGGCATGATCTACACCGTGACCTTGAACCCCGCGCTGGACAGGACCATGTGGGTGGAGCGCATCCGCTACGACCAGTCCAACCGCATCGTGCGCGAGGACCGTTTCGCCGGCGGCAAGGGCATCGACGTGTCCCGCGGCTTGACCAACCTGGGCGTCCCCAACGTCGCCCTGGGCTTCCTGGGGGGCTTCACCGGCGAAGAGATGCGGGCGCGGCTGCAGAACGAGAACGTCACCTGCGACTTCGTGCGCATCCACGACGAAACGCGCACCAACATCATCATTCACGAGTTGAGTTCCGGGCGTCAGCTTTCCTTCAACGCGGAAGGCCCGGAAGTCAAGCCCCACGAGATTAAGCAGCTGGTGGAGAAACTGGATGCCCTCGCCGAGGCGGAGCTGGTGGTCATCAGCGGCAGCCTGCCGCCCGGGTTGCACCACGACATCCACCGCAAGCTCATCGAGAGCGTGCGCCAGCACGGAGCAAAGGTGCTGCTGGACCTCACGGGACCGTCGCTGCGGGTGGGCATCAACTCCAGGGCGGACTACATCAGGACCGATGCGAGCGAGTTGGCGGTGCAGACTGGAGGCGAGCTGATCACCACTGCTGATGTGCTGGCCGCCGCCCGCCACCTGCAGAAAGAAACCGGCGGCACGGTCCTGGTATCCACCGCGGCCCGCGAGACCATGCTGGTGGACGACGAGCACGAACTCATCGCCACCCCCCCGGTGGTCAAGGTGGAGAGCACCACCGGCGCGGCCGATGCTGCCATCGCCGCCTTCCTCTACGGTCTGCAGCGCTGCGAACCGGTCGAGACCTGCCTGCGCTACGCGGTGGCCGCCGAAACCGCCAAGACCATGACCCC
>JARYMO010000089.1 GCA_029907055.1 Syntrophomonadaceae bacterium
CCCGCACCGCCATCGCCCAGGAGATCCGCGAGATCGGCGAGCAACTGAAACAGATCGCCAACACCCGGCACGGGGCCAAGTACATCTTTGCCGGCAGCAACGTCTCGGTGGCCCCGGCGCAGGCGGACGGGTCCTGGGCCGGCAACGACACCCTGATGAGCGTGGAGATCGCCACCGGGGTGGCGGTCCCGTACAACCTGCAGGCTTCCGGGTTCTTTGCCGCCCCCGGCGAGGGCCTGTTCGACGTTATGGCGGCCCTGGCCGTGGCCATGGAGAGCGGCGACAGCGCGGGCATCCAGGCCGGGCTCAGCGACATTGACCGCAAGCTGTCCGAGGCCCTGACCATGCAGGGCTCCATCGGCGCCCGCATCAACCGCATGGAGCTGCAGCAGAACCGGCTGCAGAACGCCAGGACCTCGCTCACCGAGCTGCTGGCCAACTGCGAGGACGCCGACCTGGCGGAAGTGATGATGAACCTGAAGACCCAGGAGGCCGTGTACCAGGCCGCGCTGCGGGCAGGGGCCGGCATCGTGACCATGAGTCTGGCCGATTTCCTGGGCTAGAGTTGGGGGGAGACGACGGTGAGGTTTACCAGTGCCCATTTCGGCGAGGTGGAAGTGGACGAGTCGCAGGTGGTGGAGTTCCCGGCCGGCATCCCCGGCCTGGAGGAGGAGCGCCGCTTCGCCATCTTCCCGGTAGCCGAGGGCAAGCCCTTCTTCTACCTGCACTCGCTCGCCAACCCCCACCTGTGCCTGGTGGTGGCAGAGCCCTTCACCTTCTTCCCCGACTACGAGGTGGACGTGCCGCCGGAGGTGCTGCAGGGGCTGGGGGTAGAAGAAGGACAGGAAGCGCAGGCGCCGCTGGCGGTATTCGTCATCCTTACCATCAGCGGGTCGCTGCGGGAAGCCACCGCTAACCTGCTGGGCCCGGTCATCGTCAACACCGCCACCCGGCGGGGGCTGCAGTACGTTCCTCCCCAGTCCCCGTACACCACCAAGCACCGCCTGTTCGACGGTGATGCGCCGGCGCGCTCGCAGGCGGGTTAGGAGAGGCATATGCTGGTACTGACCAGGAAGACCGACGAAGCCATCCTGCTGGGGGACGACATCAGGATCACCATCGTGGAGATACAAGGCGACCGTGTGCGCATTGGCATCGAGGCCCCGCGCTCACTGCCCGTGTACCGCGAAGAGGTCTACCGCGCGGTGCGGGAGGAGAACCGGCGGGCGGTGCTGGGCAGCAAGGCGGTGGCCGACCTGGGCAGCCGCCTGAACGAGGAGGGAGAACCGTGGTGAACCGCATCACCGGCCTGTCCACCGGGTTTGACATCGACCAGTGGGTGACCGACTTGATGAAGGCCAGGCGGGCCGGCGTGGACAAGCTGTACCAGAAGAAGCGGCTGCTGGAGTGGCAGCGCGACGACTACCGCGGCATCAACACCAGGCTGCTGGCCCTGCGCAGTGTGACCTCTGAGCTCAGGCTGCAGGGCAGTTTCTCCGCCCGGACAGCCTCGTCGTCGGACGACACGGTACTCACCGCCGCCGCCTCCGGCAGCGCGGTGCCCGCCAGCTACGCGGTCAAGGTCAACGCTCTGGCCAGCGGGGTCACCCGCACCAGCACTGCCGCGCTGGGGTCGTCGACCGACAAGACCAGCCTGGCCTCGCAGTTCGGCCTCTCCGGCACGGTGACCTTCACCCTGGAGGGCAAGAACGGGGTGAAGGAATTTTCCTTCGACACCGCCACCACCACCCTGAACCAGGTGGTGGCAGCCATCAACGAAGCCGGCATCGGCATCCGCGCCTCCTACGACGCCACCCTGGACCGGTTCTTCCTCATGAGCCAGGAAGCCGGCAGCGCCGCGGAGATCCACGCCCACGCCGACGCCGAGGGATTCCTCACCGGCACGCTCAAGCTGGCGCTCGCCGTGGGGGCTGAGGAGGCCAACGCCGTCCGCGGCAGCGACGCCAACCTTGACTTCAACGACGCCACCGGGCTCACCTTCCCCAGCAACCAAGTGACGGTCAACGGCGTCACCCTCACCCTGAAGAGCGTGTCCGCCAGCACGGTGACGGTGACCGTGAGCCGCGACGTGGAAGCCACGGTGGCCAAGATCAAAGCCTGGGTGACCGCCTACAACGACGCGCTGGGGCTCATCCACGGCGAACTCACCGAGACCCGCTACCGCGACTACCTGCCGCTGACCGACGTCCAGAAGGAAGAGATGAAAGACAAGGAAATCGAGGAGTGGGAGGCCAAGGCCAGGAGCGGCCTGCTCAAGGGGGACTCCCTGCTGGCGCGGGTGCACGCCAGCCTGCGCGGGGCGGTGGGCCCCCAGGTGAGCGGCCTGGCCGGGGCCTACACCAGCCTGAGCGCCATCGGCATCACCACCGGCCCCTACACCGAGGGCGGCAAGCTCTACGTCGACGAGGCCAAGCTGCGCGAGGCTCTGGCCGCCGACCCGGAAGGGGTCAGGGACCTCTTCACCCGCAACCGCGAGGACGCCGCGCAGGACGGCATCGCCGTGCGCCTGTACGAGGCGGTCAACGCGGCCATGACGCTCATCACCGGCCGCGCCGGGTCCGGCAGCAGCTTCCGGGACTCCGCCAGCACCATCAGCAAGGAGCTGGGCGTACTGGAGCGGCGCATCCGTGCCTGGGAGGGGCGCCTGCAGGACCAGGAAGCCCGCTACTACAAGCAGTTCTCGGCCATGGAAACCGCTATCCAGCAGCTCAGCGCCCAGAGCGCCTGGCTGGCGCAGGCCTTCGGGGGCGGAGCGAGCGAGTAGCAGGGACGCAGGGCGGCGGTCTTGCACTAGCAAGATGTCGCACACGAACTTCATTCGGCCATTCGGTTACCCAGCGATCCTCTGCGGGTCCGCCTGCAGGGGCGAAGGGAGACTCGCCTGACGCGCACGAAAGAGCGGAATTCCGCTCAAGTGCGCACGGAAACCGCCCGATATAGTAGGCAGTAGGGACAGACTGGCAGGAAAGGAGTGAGTGAAGGTCGGAGAATGAATGCCCGCATGTCCCTCGAGCGCACGTCGACCATTTGGCGGCAGGGAGGCCGCCGGAGGAGAACAAGGAGGTAACGAGCAGTGAGGATCAACCACAACATCGCGTCCCTGAACACCTACCGGTCGCTAACCAACAACAACAGCGCGGTGCAGAAATCGTTGGAAAAACTGTCGTCCGGTCTGCGCGTCAACCGCGCCGGCGACGACGCTGCCGGACTTGCCATCTCGGAGAAGATGCGGGCCCAGATCCGCGGCCTCAACCAGGCCTCGCGCAACGCCCAGGACGGCATCTCGCTGGTGCAGACGGCGGAAGGTGCTCTCAACGAATCGCAGTCCATCCTGCAGCGCATGCGCGAGCTGGCAGTACAGTCAGCCAGCGACACGAACACGGACGACGACCGGACTCAGCTGCAGGCGGAGGTCACAGAACTCATCAATGAGCTGGATCGCATATCCGATAACACGGAGTTCAACGAGCAGTTGCTGCTGGACGGGAGCTACACCGGCAAATTGATTCACATTGGGGCCAATGCTGGACAGACCCTGTCCATCGATATTGACGCCGCCGACGCAGCCACACTTGGAGTCAGTGGGGTGGATATTTCCACGCAGGCCGGCGCTGATGCGGCTATCACTACGGTCAACGACGCTATCAACACCGTGTCCACCACCCGTGCCAGCCTGGGGGCTATCCAGAACCGCCTCGAGCACACGGTGGCCAACCTGGACAACACCGCCGAGAACCTGCAGGCGGCCGAGTCCCGCATCCGCGACGTGGACATGGCCAAGGAGATGATGGAGTACACCAAGATGAGCATTCTCTCCCAGGCAGCGACGGCCATGCTGGCCCAGGCCAACCAGCAGCCGCAGGGCATTCTGCAGCTTCTCCGCTAGAAACCGGACTTACGCCGCGGCAACGGAAACGAAGCGGGCCGGATGTTATTCTGGCCCGCTTCACCGCGATCGCGGGCTCCAAATCTCTTGAAAGAGGACTAAAATCCCAAATATTCAAGCCTTGCTCCCCTCATGCCGATACCTCTGACAGACGATATTCTTCAGCAGGGAGCAGGGAGGCGAGAGCATGAGGGTGAGCGGAGCGGCGGCGACGGCGGAGTTCACCCCGCCGCGGGGCGAAACGGCAAGGATGCCGGCGTCAGAGCGCCCGGTGCCGGAGCTGGTGCTGCGGGCCGGTTGTGCGGGGACGAAGACCGACGAGGGCCGGGAGGCGCAGGTGGACCTGCCCGCCGTGCAGGCGGCGGGGGAGACGGTGAACCGGGCCTTGCAGATGGCCGGCCACAACCTGCAGTTCCGGGTGCACGAGGCCAGCGGCCGGGTGCAGGTGAAGGTGGTGGAGGCCTCTTCGGGCAAGGTGGTGCGCGAGATCCCGCCCACCCAGCTGCTGGACCTGTCGGCCAGCATCAAGCGCATGCTGGAGCAGGTGCGGCACTCGGTGGGCGTGCTGGTGGACGAGTCCATCTGAGCGACGCAGGACAGGACGGAGCACACATCGGGAAAGGAGGAGGGGCTTGAGCGCACATCCGCAGGCATACTGCCAGTACCGCAACGCCATGGTGGACACCGCCGCCCCGGGGCGGCTGCTGGTGATGCTGTTCGACGCCGCCGTCCGCAACCTGGACACGGCGGCGGAGGCCATCGAGCGGCGCGACCCGGCCACCGCCCACGCGCGGCTGGTCAAGACCCAGGACATCGTGGCGGAGCTGATGTCCAGCCTGGACATGCGCTACGACATCGCGCGGCAGCTGCTGCCGCTGTACGAGTACCTGCACCACCGCCTGGTGCAGGCCAACGTGAAGAAGGACCCGGCCGCCATCGGCGAGGTGCGCGGCTTCCTGGTCGAGCTGCGGGAGGCCTGGGCCACGGCGGCGCGCCGCGCCGGCACCGTGCCGGCGGCGCGGCAGGTCCAGGCCGGCCTGGCGCTGGAGGGCTGAGGCCGTGAACCCCTTCGAGGCGCTGGTGGCGGACCTGGAGCAGGAGGCGCTGCTGTACGCCGACATGCTGGAGCTGGCGCGGGAGCTGGGGGTGCTGGCGGCCCTGGACCCGGACGAGGTGGACTGGGACGCCTTCCTGGAGCTGCTGGAGCGGCGCCAGGAGCTGGCCCGCCGCATCGACGGGCTGCAGGAGGACGCCCGCCAGCGCAGCCGGGCGCTGGGCATCCTGCAGGCGGGCGACGCGGCCCGCGTGCTGGACCCCGGGCAGCAGCGGCGGCTGGGCCGCCAGGTGCAGGCGGTGCGGGAGCTGGTGGTCAACGCCGTCGCCCACCGGGACTATTCCATTCGCGGCGACGGAATCCGGGTCTTCCTGTTCTCCGACCGACTCGAGGTCCAGTCGCCGGGCGGCCTGCCGGGCCCAGTCACGGTCGACAACATCGCGGAGGCGCGCTTCTCGCGCAACCCGGTCATCGTCCAGGTGCTGGCGGACCTGGGCTACATCGAGCGGCTGGGCTACGGCATCGACCGCGTGCTCGCGCTGGCGGCGGAATGGAAACTGCGGCGGCCGCTGTTCGAGGAGACGGCAGCGGGCTTCCGCGTGACCTTCTTCGCGCCCAGCCTGTCCCTGCCGGAGGCGGCGCGGCCCCGCCCTGAGGCCACGGGCCTGAACCAGCGCCAGCAGCAAGCGCTCGACTACCTGCAGCGCAGCGGACGCATCACCAACCGTGAATTCCAGGAACTGGCGCCGGACGTCCACCCCGAGACGATCCGCCGCGACCTGGCCGATCTGGTGGCCCGCGGCCTTCTGCTCAAGGTCGGCGACCGGCGCGGAACGTACTATATCCTCAAGCAGCCCGCCCATGCCGAAGCCTGAGTCGCCCGTCCCCCGCCTCATGCGATGCGGCGCCTGGAGCGGCCTGCGCCTGATGGTGCTTTGTGGACTGTTGGCCGCCGCCTGCACGCGAAGCACGGTTCCCTTCACCCTGCCTCCCCTGCCGGGAACACCTGAGCCCAGCGAGACCGTCCCTCCACCGACGGCAACCCCGCCCTTCGGCCCGGCGATGGGCTACGACTACGCCGTGGTCTGGGTGCCGGCCGGTGGCAGCCTGCCGGTGCGACAGCCGGCCGGGATTGCCGGCGCGCAGGTCGGCACACTCGAGGCGGATCAGCGCGCTATCCGCCTGACGGGCAACAGCACGTTCCTGGGAAGTTCCACCTGGGTGGAAATCGTCACCCCTCAGGTCCGCGGCTGGGTGAACAGCTGGAACCTGACTCAGGACGTCTCGCCGACGGATTTCTGCGCCGACCCGCGCGTGGGGTCGCTGTTGGAGCGCTTCCAGCAGGTCCTGCGGTCTCGTGATGGCGGCGCGCTGTCCGACGTCGTCAGCC
>JARYMO010000090.1 GCA_029907055.1 Syntrophomonadaceae bacterium
GTTTCTCCGGCGCCACGCGGGGGGCGGCCATCGGGCACATCTCGCCGGAAGCGGCGGCGGGGGGCCCCATCGCCCTGGTGGAGGAGGGCGACCTGATTGCCATCGACATCCCTGCCCGGCGACTATCGCTGCAGGTGGAGGAGGAGGTGCTGCAGCGGCGGCAGGCCGCCTGGCAGGCCCCCGAACCCAGGATCAGGAGCGGATACATGAAGCGCTACGCGGAGCTGGTACAATCGGCCAGCACCGGCGCCGTGTTTCGAGACTAGCTCGCACCCAGAGGGAGAGCGGAAGGCGGGCTCAAGCCCGCCTTTTCCGTAGCACGCCGGCGGCAGGCGGCGCCGGCGGCCACGAAGGAGGAGCGGGTGGCGCGGGACGGCACTGTTGAGCCCTGTCCACCCGAACAGGAGGTGAGGCATTTGAAAATGAAAGCTGCCAACGTGTTGCTGCGTTGCCTGCAGGAGGAGGGCGTGGACGTCATCTTCGGCTACCCCGGGGGGGTAGTGCTCCCCATCTACGATGCGCTGCACTCCTCCGACATCAGGCACGTGCTGGTCCGGCACGAGCAGGGCGCGGCGCACGCGGCCGACGCCTATGCCCGCGCCAGCGGCAAGGTGGGCGTGTGCCTGGCCACCTCGGGGCCGGGGGCGACCAACCTGGTCACCGGTATCGCCAACGCCTACATGGACTCGGTGCCCCTGGTGGCCTTCACCGGGCAGGTGAACACAGCGCTCATCGGCAAGGACGCCTTCCAGGAGGTGGACATCACCGGCATCACCCTGCCCATCACCAAGCACAACTACCTGTTGCGGCGGGCGGAGGACCTGGTGAGGGTGGTCAAGGAGGCCTTCTACATCGCCCGCACCAACCGTCCCGGCCCGGTGCTGGTGGACCTCCCCCGCAACGTGATGGAAACCGAGATCGAGTTCACCGGCTACCCCAGCGAGGTGCACCTGCGCGGGTACCGGGTGGTGAGGAGCTGCAACATGGGCCAGGTGGTGGCCGCCGCCGAGGCCATCAACCGCGCCGAGCGGCCAGTCATCTACGCCGGGGGCGGCGTCATCAACTCCAACGCGTCGGAGCTGCTGCGTGCCCTGGCAATGAAGGCCAAGATCCCCGTCACCACCACCCTGATGGGCATCGGCAGTTTCCCCGAAACCCACTACCTCTCGCTGGGCATGCTGGGGATGCACGGCACCCGCTACGCCAACTACGCCGTTAGCGAGTGCGACCTGCTCATCGCGGTGGGGGCGCGCTTCGACGACCGCGTGACGGGCAAGATCAGTGCCTTTGCCCCCCACGCCAAGGTCATCCACATCGACATCGACGCCGCCGAGATCGGCAAGAACTTCGCCGTCGACATCCCCATCGTGGGCGACGTGCGGCAGGTGCTGGAAGAGCTGGTGCCGCGGGTGGAGGAGAAGGAGCACTTCGGCGAGTGGCACCGCACCATCGACCGCTGGAAGGAAGAGTTTCCCCTCGCCTACGGGGAGCCGCGCGAGCCGGACCGCATCAAGCCCCAGTACGTCATCGAACAGATCTACTACGTGACCCAGGGCAAGGCCATCATCACCACCGAGGTGGGACAGAACCAGATGTGGGCGGCCCAGTTCTACAAGTTCTCCCAGCCGCGCCACTTCATCACCTCCGGCGGCCTGGGCACCATGGGGTTCGGGCTGCCGGCAGCCATCGGCGCCAAGATTGCCTGCCCCGAGCTGCCGGTCATCAACATCGCCGGCGACGGCAGCATCCAGATGAACATCCAGGAACTGGGCACGGCCATGCAGGAGAAGCTGCCGGTGGTGGTGTGCATCCTCAACAACCACTACCTGGGCATGGTGCGCCAGTGGCAGGAGCTGTTCTTCGGCCGCCGCTACTCCTACACCGACATCAGCCTGCAGCCGGACTTCGTCAAGCTGGCGGAGGCCTACGGGGCGGTGGGCATGCGGGTGAAGGAAGCACACCTGGTGGAGGCAGCACTGCGCGAGGCGCTGGAGGTCAAGGACCGGCCGGTCTTCATCGATTTCTGGGTGGAGCGGGAAGCCAACGTGTTCCCGATGGTCGCTCCCGGGGAGTCCCTGTACAACATGCTGGGGGGTGACGACTTACTATGAAGCACACCTTGTCAGTCATCGTGGAGAACCATCCCGGGGTGCTGACCAGGGTGGCCACCCTGTTTCGGCGCCGCAGCTACAACATCGACAGCCTCACCGTGGGGCGGACCGAGAACCCCACCGTGTCCAGGATGACCATCGTGGTGGAGGGGGACGACGTCCTCATCGAGCAGGTGGTCAAGCAGCTGCACAAGCTGGTGGAGGTCATCAAGATCACCGACATCACCGACGACCCGTCGGTGGACCGCGAGCTGGTGCTGGTCAAGGTGCGCGCCGACACCCAGGTGCGGGCGGAGATCATGCAGATCGTCGAGATCTTCCGCGCCCGCATCGTGGACATCGGGCGCAACACCCTCATCATCGAGGCCACCGGGGACGAGAACAAGATCAACGCCATCGAGGACTCGCTGCGGCCGTTCGGCATCATGGAGCTGGTGCGCACGGGCAAGGTGGCGATGGTGCGCGGCGGCAAGTAGCCGCGCGGCTGGCGGCGGGAGGAGGCCCTGCGGGGCGAAAGGCGAGGAGGTAATGTGAAGATGGCCAGGATTTTCTACGACGCGGACGCTGATCTGGGGCTGCTGGAGGGGAAGACGGTAGCCGTCATCGGCTACGGCAGCCAGGGCCACGCCCAGGCGCAGAACCTGCGCGACAGCGGGGTTCAGGTGGTGGTGGGGCTGCGGGAGCCGGTGGACGACTTCACCGCCCAGGAATGGAACAAGGTCAAGGAGGACGGGTTGACCCCGCTGCCGGTGGAGGAGGCCTCCCGGGCCGCCCAGGTAGTGCAGATGCTGGTGCCGGATGACATCCAGGCCCGCCTGTACCGGGAGAAGATCCAGGCTAACCTGCAGCCGGGGGACGCGCTCAGCTTCTCCCACGGCTTCAACATCCACTACGGGCAGATCGTGCCCCCGCCCACCGTGGACGTGTTCATGGTCGCCCCCAAGAGCCCCGGGCACCTGGTGCGGCGCATGTACCAGCGGGGGGTCGGCGTGCCCGCCCTCATCGCCGTGGCCCAGGACGCCACCGGCCGGGCGCAGGCGCTGGGCCTGGCCTACGCCAAGGGCATCGGCTGCACCCGCGCCGGGGTCATCGAGACCACCTTCAAGGAGGAGACGGAGACCGACCTGTTCGGGGAACAGTGCGTCCTGTGCGGCGGCACCACTGAGCTCATCCGCGCCGGCTTCGACACCCTGGTGGAGGCCGGCTACCAGCCGGAGGTGGCATACTTCGAGTGCCTGCACGAGCTGAAACTGATCGTTGACCTCATCTACGAGGGCGGTATAAGCTTGATGAGGTACTCCATCAGCGACACCGCCGAATACGGCGACCTCACCGTCGGTCCCCGCATCATCACCGAACAGACGCGCCAGGAAATGAAGAAGGTGCTGGCCGCCATCCAGGACGGCACCTTTGCCCGCGAGTTCCTGCTGGAGAACCAGGTCAACCGCCCGGTCCTCAACGCGCTGCGGGCCAGGGGCAAGGAGCACCTCATCGAGAAGGTGGGGGCCGAGCTGCGCAGCATGATGCCCTGGCTGAAGGAAACCAAGTAGGTCCTTTCCCGACGCGACGCGCAGAGGCGGCAACAGGGGCGGGTCAGGGACCCGCTCCACCTTTTCCCGCCGGCCGGCGCAGAAAGGAGGATGACATGTCCGACAACCGCGTATACCTCTTCGATACCACCCTGCGCGACGGCGAGCAGTCGCCCGGGGTGAGCCTGAACGTGCACGAGAAGCTGGAGATTGCCCACCAGCTGGCCCGGCTGGGGGTCGACGTCATCGAGGCCGGCTTCCCGGTCGCCTCCCCCGGGGACTTCCAGGGCGTGCAGGCGGTGGCGCTGGCGGTCAAGGGCCCCACCGTGGCTGCGCTGTGCCGCGCCACCCGCAACGACATCGACGTGGCCTGGGAGGCCATCCGGGGAGCGGAGCGTCCGCGGCTGCATACCTTCATCGCCACCTCCGACATCCACCTGCGCTACAAGCTGCAGAAGAGCCGCGAGGAAGTGCTGGAGCAGGCGGTGGCTGCCGTGCGCTACGCCAAGCGTCTGACCCCCGACGTGGAGTTCTCGGCCGAAGATGCCTCCCGCAGCGACCTGGACTACCTGTGCACGGTGCTGGAGCGGGTCATCGAGGCCGGGGCCACGGTGGTCAACATCCCGGATACCGTGGGCTACGCGGTGCCCGACGAGTTCGGCGCCTTCATCCGTGCCATCCGCGAGCGGGTGCCCAACATCGACCGGGCCCTCATCTCTGTGCACTGCCACGACGACCTGGGGCTGGCGGTGGCCAACTCGCTGGCGGCGGTGGTGAACGGGGCGGCCCAGGTGGAGTGCACCATCAACGGCATCGGGGAGCGGGCCGGCAACGCCTCGCTGGAGGAGATCGTCATGGCCCTCTACACCAAGAAGGCCTACTTCCAGCGCGAGGTCGGCATCAACTACCGGGAGATCGCCCGTACCAGCCGCCTGGTGAGTGCGCTGACCGGCATGGTGGTGCAGCCCAACAAGGCCATCGTAGGCAAGAACGCCTTTGCCCACGAATCGGGTATTCACCAGGACGGGGTGCTGAAGGAGCGCACCACCTACGAGATCATGAGCCCCGAGCTCATCGGGGTGTACCAGAGCAACCTGGTGCTGGGGAAACACTCCGGCCGGCACGCGTTCGCCGAGCGCCTGCGCGAGCTGGGCTTCGAGCTGTCCGAGCAGGAACTGGAGAAGGCCTTCCGCCGCTTCAAGGACTTGGCGGACCGCAAGAAGGAGGTCACCAACGAGGACCTGGAGGCCATCGTCAAGGACGAGGTGTGGGCGGTGCCGGAGAAGTTCCGCCTCAACTACCTGTACTTCGCCAGCGGCACCCGTCTCATCCCCACCGCCACGGTCGGCATTTCCATTGACGGCATCGTGTTCGAGGACGCCGGCACCGGCGACGGGCCGGTAGACGCCGCGCTGCACGTGGTGGACAAGCTCACCGGCCTGCAGGGCAAGCTGCTGGAGTACAAGCTGAATGCCGTCACCGAGGGCAAGGACGCCCTGGGCGAGGTGGTGGCCAAGGTCAACGTGGGTGCCCGCAACTACATCGGCCGCGGGGTCAGCACCGACGTGGTGGAGGCCAGCGTGCGCGCCTACCTCAATGCCATGAACAAGGCGATCTTCGATATCGAGCGCGGCCAGGCCGGCCCCCGTATCGACCTGGAGGAGCCGGTGGAAGGGGACACCGCCCTGGGGGAGTAGCGGGCGACAGCCGCAGAAAGGAGTCGAGAGCGGATGGGCATGACCATCACTGAGAAGATCCTCGCCCGCCACGCGGGCCTGGAACACGTGGAGCCCGGGCAGCTCATCAACTGCCGGCTGGACGTGGTGCTGGGCAACGACATCACCACCCCGGTGGCCATCACCGAGTTCGAAAAACTGGGGGTGGAGCGGGTGTTTGACCCCGAGCGGGTGGTCATCGTGCCCGACCACTTCACCCCCAACAAGGACATCCGCTCCGCGGAGCAGGCCAAGATGGTGCGCGAGTTTGCCCGCCGCCAGGGGCTGGTCAACTACTTCGAGGTCGGGCGCATGGGCATCGAGCACTGCCTGCTGCCCCAGGAAGGGCTGGTGCTGCCCGGTGACGTCATCATCGGCGCCGACTCCCACACCTGCACCTACGGGGCGCTGGGGGCCTTCGCCACCGGGGTGGGCTCCACCGACATGGCGGCCGGCATGGCCACCGGCGAGGCCTGGTTCCGGGTCCCGGAAAGCATGAAGTTGGTGTACTATGGCACCATGCCGGAGTGGCTGAGCGGCAAGGACCTCATCCTGCACACTATCGGCGACATCGGGGTGGACGGGGCGCGCTACCGGGCCATGGAGTTCACCGGCGAGGTGGTGAGCAGGCTGTCCATGGACAACCGCTTCACCATGGCCAACATGGCCATCGAAGCCGGGGGCAAGAACGGCATCTTCGCGCCCGACGACATCACGCTGGCCTACGTGGAGAAACGGGCCCGCCGGCGCTATGAGCTCTTCCACAGCGACCCCGACGCCCGCTACTGCGAAGTGCGGGAATACGACGTATCGCGGCTGGAGCCCCAGGTCGCCTTCCCCCACCTGCCGGAGAACACCCGCCCGGTGAGCGAGGCCACCCACGTGTGGCTGGACCAGGTGGTCATCGGTTCCTGCACCAACGGGCGGGAGGAGGACCTGGAGATCGCCGCCCGCATCCTCAAGGGGCGGCGGGTGCACCCCAACCTGCGG
>JARYMO010000091.1 GCA_029907055.1 Syntrophomonadaceae bacterium
CTGACACTCCGTTACTGTCGCCGGTCTGGGGGCAGCATTCGGAAGTGGCGCAATGACCAACTCCATCGGGGAGCTGGAGAAGGATGCCACCGGCATCTTCGTCATCGGCTCCAACACCACGGAGAACCACCCGGTCACCGGGTACAAGATCAAGAAGAACGTGCTGGAGAACGGGGCCAAGCTGATCGTGGCCGATCCCCGGCGTACCGACCTGGCTGACATTGCTGACGTCTACCTGCAACACCGTCCCGGCACCGATGTGGCGTTGCTCAACGGCATGATGAACGTCATCATCAACGAGGGGCTGGCGGACATGGACTTCTGTGCCGCCAACACCGAGGCCTACGAGGAGATGGCCGCCGTGGTGGCCAGGTACACCCCGGAGTATGCCGCGGAGATCACCGGGGTGCCGGCGGAAGACATCCGCAAGGCGGCGCGCCTCTACGCGCAGGCCAGCGCGGGCGTCATCTGCTACGCCATGGGGCTGACCCAGCACAGCACCGGCACCGACAACGTCAAGTCGGTGTGCAACCTGGCCCTGCTGACCGGCAACATCGGCCGGCCGGGCACCGGCGTGGACCCGTTGCGGGGCCAGAACAACGTGCAGGGGGCCTGCGACATGGGCGGGCTGCCGGTGGTCTTCACCGCCTACCAGTCGGTGACCAACCCGCAGGTGGTGGAGAAGTTCGAGAAGGCCTGGGGCGTATCGCTGTCCGACAAGCCAGGGTTGACGCTGACCGAGACCATCAACAAGGCGCACCACGGGGAGATCAAGGCGCTGTACGTCTTCGGGGAAAACCCCATGATGAGCGACCCCGACCTGCACCACGTGGAGGAGGCGCTGGAGAAGCTGGAGTTCCTGGTGGTGCAGGACATCTTCCTCACCGAGACCGCCAGGTACGCCGACGTGGTGCTGCCGGGGGCCTGCTTCGCGGAGAAGGACGGCACCTTCACCAACACCGAGCGCCGCGTGCAGCGCGTGCGCAAGGCGGTGGACCCGCCCGGGCAGGCGCGCCAGGACTGGCAGATCATCTGCGAGCTGGCGACCCGCATGGGATACCCCATGAGTTACGCATCGCCGGAGGCCATCTTCGAGGAGATGCGGGCGTTGACGCCCTCCTACGCCGGCATGACCTACGCCCGCCTGGAGGGCAGGGGGCTGCAGTGGCCGTGTCCCACCGAAACCCATCCCGGCACGCCCTACCTGCACCACGGGGGCAAGTGCACACGCGGGCTGGGGCTCTTCCACGCCATCGAGTACCTGCCGCCGCGGGAGGTGCCGGACGCGGAATACCCGCTCGTCCTCACCACCGGGCGCAGCCTGTACCACTACCACACCGGCACCATGACCCGGCGCGCCAAGGCCCTGGACGCGCACGTGCCGGCGGCGGAGGTGGAGATCAACCCGGCCCTGGCGGCCAGACTGGGCGTGAAGAGCGGTGACCTGGTCAAGGTGTCCACCAGGCGCGGCAGCCTGCAGGTCCGGGCCAGGGTCACTGACATCATCGGCGAGGACGTCATCTTCATGACCTTCCACTTCGCGGAGGCGGCGGTGAACTGGCTCACCAACGCCGATTCCCTGGATCCGGTGGCCAAGATACCGGAGTACAAGGTGTGCGCGGCCCGGGTGGAGAGGGTCTGATACTGGCATGGTCCGGCCGCCGCGGAGCGGCGGCCGGATGGTACATCGCGGGGCGGGGCGACGAGCGCGAACGCGAAAGAAATACCACGCATGGAGAAAGGATGAGAATCAACGATGAATTGCTTCTTGCCACCGGAAGTGGCGGTAGGTGCGGCGGGTACCGCAGAGAAGAAGGCCGCACTGGCCTTTGCCAAGCTCTTTTTGCTGGGCATCCTGGCGGGTGCCTACATCGGGTTCGGGGCCAACCTGGCAACCATGGTGGGCCATGACCTGCCCAAGTACCTGGGCAACGGCTTCGGGCAGTTCATGTTCGGCGGCGTGTTCAGCGTCGGCCTGATGATGGTGGTTATCGGCGGATCCGAACTCTTTACGGGCAACAACATGTTCATGATGATCGGGGCCCTCAATGGCTCCATCACCTGGGGCGACCTGTTCAAGAACTGGGTCGTGGTCTGGATCGCGAACTTCGTGGGTTCGCTGCTGCTGGTGTACCTCATCGTCATGGGCTTCTACGGCGTCGGCGCCGACGGCACGCAGGCTGCCGGCCTGTTCAAGGGCGCGGTGGGCGCCAAGTCACTCCTCATCGCCAAGGGCAAGCTGGAGCTGACCTGGTCGGCGGCCTTCGCCCGCGGCATCCTGTGTAACTGGCTGGTGTGCATGGCAGTGTGGCTGGCGCTGGCCAGCAAGGACGTCATCGGCAAGATCTTCGCCTGCTTCTTCCCCATCATGGCCTTTGTTGCCAGCGGGTTCGAGCACAGCGTGGCCAACATGTTCTTCATCCCCATGGGGCTACAGGTGGCGCACATCCCGGCGGTGCTGGATGCGGCCGCCAAGAGCGTGCTGACCCCGGACCAGCTGGCCCTGCTGACCGCCGGCGGGACCCTGCCGCCGGAGGCGGTGGCGGCGATGGACGCCTTCAAGGCCGGCGTGGCCAAGGTCTTCACCTGGAAGCAGTTCCTGGTGGGCAACCTGGTGCCGGTTACCCTGGGCAACATCGTGGGCGGCGCCATCATGGTGGGCAGCTTCTACTGGTACTGCTACGTCAAGCCCAGCAACTAAGCGCCGGCTTCGTCGCCCGGCTGCGATCGCTACCCGGCATGTTCTGACAATCTGGAGTAGGCCACGGGCAGGGGGCTGCGCTTGCACGCGTCCCCCTGCCTGCGTTCATGTGAAAAAGTGTGGTGCCACAAAAAAAGGATTTTGTCCAGGGGCGGAGAATGATTCTAAATTAGCCCTGGAGAAGGCCTGCGGCAAGGGTGGTCCAAGGACCGCCCTGCCTGCGCGCGAACGGCGCGAGCACTCCGGAGAGGTCCTGGCCGGGAAAAGGACCGGGAAAGGGACGGCTCGCGGACAGGATCTTCGCCGGTGAGACACTCACGACCACGGATACCCCACTACCATCAGCGAGGAAAGGAGGTGGAACAATGGCTGATTACAAGGACATCATCGCCAGGTACACCGCGGTGCCGGGAGGCATCATCGAGGCGTTCCATGCCATCCAGAAGGAGATGAGCTACCTGCCGGAAGAGGCGATCATCGCGGCGGCGGAGGCCTTCAAGGTCCCGGTGGCCCAGGCGTACGGCGTGGCGACCTTCTACTCCTACCTGTCGGTGAAGAGCCGCGGCAAGAACGTCATCCGCATCTGCGAAAGCGCGCCCTGCCACGTGGCTGGCGCGGCGGAAGTGGTCGCCGCCCTGGAGAAGGCGCTGGGCATCAAGATGGGTGAGACCACCCCGGATGGCAAGTTCACCCTGGAGTTCACCGAGTGCGTTGGTCAGTGCCAGGCTACCCCGGTGATCACCATCAATGGCAAGCCGTATGGGGATGTCACCCCCGACAAGGTTGCGGGCATTCTCGCTGCATACTAACACGCGCATTTTGCCGCATGAAGAGAGCTGGAAGGGGGCAACACGCGAATGGCCGAGGAAATGCGCGTAGTGCTGCGCAATTACGGCAAGATAGACCCCCTCAACATTGATGACTACATCAATGCCGGGGGTTACAAGGCATTGGAGAAAGCCCGCAGCATGAGCCAGGCGGACGTCATTGCCGAGGTGCGCAAGTCGAACCTGCGCGGACGCGGCGGCGCCGGGTTCAACGCGGGCATGAAGTGGAATTTCGCCTACGGCGTGCAGGCTGACCAGAAGTACGTCATCTGCAACGCGGACGAGGGCGAGCCTGGTACCTACAAGGACCGCATCATCATGGAGAATGACCCCCACGCGGTGTTTGAAGGCATGGCCATCTGCGGCTACGCCATCGGCGCCAACAAGGGGTACATCTACTGCCGCGGTGAGTATCCCTACGTGGTGGACCTGCTCAACCAGGCCATCGCCCAGGCCAAGGCCAAGGGCGTGCTGGGAGAGTTCGACATCGAGGTGCGCATGGGCGCCGGCGCCTACGTGTGTGGGGAAGAAACCGCGCTCATCGAGTCCATCGAGGGGCACCGCGGGGAGCCGCGCTACAAGCCGCCCTTCCCGCCGGTCAGCGGGCTGTGGGGCAAGCCCACCATCGTCAACAACGTCGAGACCTTCGCCAACGTGGCCCAGATCATCGAGAAGGGCGGCGACTGGTACGCCGGGCTGGGAGCGGCCAGCTACCCCGGCACCAAGGTGCTCACCCTCACCGGGGACGTGGTGAACCGCACGGTCATCGAGGTCCCCACTAACACCACCATCCGCGAGGTCATCTTCGGCTTCGGCGGCGGCATCCGCGACGGCAAGAAGTTCAAGGCGGTGCAGATCGGCGGCACCTCGGGCGGCTTCATTCCCGAATCGCTGCTCGACACCCCCATCGACTTTGATTCCATGACCGCAATCGGCGCGGTACTCGGCTCCGGTGCGGTGTTCGTGATGGACGAGACCCGGGATATCGTCGACGTGGTCGAGCGCATCGCCGGGTTCTTCGAGCACGAGTCCTGTGGCAAGTGTGCTCCCTGCCGCGAAGGCACCATGAGGATGTATGAGCTCATGAAGAAGGTCAAGTCGGGCAAGGGCACGGTCAAGGACATCGAACTGATGAAGAAGCTGGGCGGGGTCATGTCCGTTGCATGCCTCTGCGGTCTTGGCCAGGCAGCTCCTTCGCCGGTGCTCACCACCATCACCCATTTCCGTGCCGACTACGACGCGAAACTGCAGTAGGGAATTTGAGCACAAAGGAGTGAAAAAGAGGCATGGCAAACGTAACCATCGACGGTATCCAGGTTACCGTTCCTGACGGCTCAACCATACTGCAGGCGGCCGCCGCGGCTGGCGTTCGCGTTCCCACCCTGTGCTACCATCCCGACCAGGACGTGAAAGCGAACTGCCGCGTCTGCGTGTGCGAGGTGGAGGGGCAGCGGTTGCTGCAGGCCGCCTGTTCCCAGCCGGTCTTCGACGGAATGGTGATCAAGACCCACTCGCCCAAGGTCATCGAGGCGCGCAAGACCATCCTGGAGCTCATCCTGTCGCACCACCCGGCGGACTGCCTGGGCTGCCTGCGCAACGGGAGCTGCGAGCTGCAGGACCTGGCGCAGGAATACGCCATCCGCGAGCTGCCCTTCGAGCGCAAGCTGAAGGGGTACGCCAAGGACACTTCCACGCCCTCGCTGGTGCGTGACCCCGACAAGTGCATCATGTGCCGCCGCTGCGAGTACGCCTGCACGGTATTCCAGACCGTCAATGCCCTGGGTGTGCAGAACCGCGGCAACCACGCCATCGTGGTGCCCTCGCTGGGCAAGGACCTCATCGACAGCCCCTGCGTGATGTGCGGGCAGTGCATCCACGCCTGCCCGGTGGGCGCCATCACCGAGAAGGAACAGATTGACGAGTTCCTGGCCGCGGTGGCCGACCCGGACAAGATCGTGGTGACCCAGATCGCCCCTGCCATCCGCGTGGCCATCGGTGAGGAAGTGGGAATGAAGACCGGCGCCATGGACATGAAGGTCTTCGTCAACGGCCTGCGCCAGCTGGGCTTCGACTACGTGTTCCACACCAACTTCACCGCCGACCTCACCATCCTGGAGGAAGGCAACGAGCTGCTCAAGCGGGTCAAGGAGGGCGGCAAGCTGCCGATGTTCACCTCCTGCAGCCCGGGCTGGATCAACTTCTGCGAGACCTTCTACCCCGACCTGCTGGACAACCTCTCCACCTGCAAGTCCCCGCAGCAGATGTTCGGGGCGCTGGTGAAGACCTACTGGGCGCAGAAGATGGGCGTGGACCCCTCCAAGATCTACTCGGTGTCCATCATGCCCTGCACGGCCAAGAAGTACGAGGCTGCCCGTCCCGAGATGAACGCCAGTGGCTACCGTGACGTGGACCTGGTGCTCACCACCCGCGAGGTGGGACGCCTGTTCCGCATGAGCGGCATCGACTTCACCAAGCTGCCGCCCAGCGAGTTCGACAACTGGATGGGCGCCTACACCGGGGCGGCGGTCATCTTCGGCGCCACCGGCGGCGTGATGGAAGCGGCGCTGCGCACGGTGTACGAGGTGGTCACCGGCCAGACGCTGGAGAACGTCAACTTCGAATTTGCCCGCGGCATGGAAGGGGTCAAGGAGGCCACCATCGACCTGGCCGGCCTGCAGGTGCGGGTGGCGGTGGCCCACGGCCTGACCAATGCCCGCAAGCTGATGGAC
>JARYMO010000092.1 GCA_029907055.1 Syntrophomonadaceae bacterium
CACCGGGGCCGGGCTGCAGGGGCCGCTGCGGCTGGTGGTGCACGGGGTGCCTGGCAACGACACTGCCTGCTACCTGGACGGCCCGGAGGTCATCATCCACGGCAATGCCCAGGACGGGGTGGGCAATACCATGAACCGCGGCAGGGTGGTGGTGCATGGCCGGGCGGGTGACGTGCTGGGGTACGGCATGCGGGGAGGCGAGATCCTGGTGCGGGACAGCGTCGGCTACCGGGTGGGCATCCACATGAAAGAGTACGGCCGCCAGGTGCCGCTCATCCTCATCGGCACCAACGCCGGGGCCTTTCTGGGCGAGTACATGGCGGGCGGGCGTATCGTGGTGCTGGCCCTGGACACCGCCGACGGAGAGCAGGTCGGCCCTCACTGCGGCTCCGGCCTGCACGGCGGCGCCATCTTCATCCGGGGCGGGATTGACCGTTCCTGCATCAGCCCGGACGTGGAGGTCAGCGAACCGGACGAGGAGGACCGGCAGTTCCTGGAGCGCTGCGTGGCAGAGTATGACCAGACCTTCGGGCGCAACGCGGCCAGCGATCCCCGTCCCTTCGTCAAGCTGGTCGCCAGGAAATCGCGTCCCTACGCGCGACTGTACGTGGGGGTGTAGCGGGAGGCAGTGGGCGGGGGTGTGGAGCCTGCCCGGCTGAGGGAAAAGGAGCGGGTGTGATGCGCAGGGGCTACCTGGTGCTGGAGGATGGTGCGGTGTTTGAAGGCCTGCTGGCGGGCTCGGCCGAGGACGCCGTGGGCGAGGTGGTCTTCAACACCAGCGTGGTAGGATACGAACAGGTGGTGACCGACCCTTCCTATGCCGGCCAGGTGGTGGTGATGACCTTCCCTACCATCGGCAACTACGGGTTCAACCCGGAGCACGGCGAGGCCGCGCGCCCCTGGCTGCGCGGCCTGGTGGTGCGCGAGCTGTGCGAGGAGCCCTCGCACCACGCCATGCAGGAGACCATGCTGGCCTGGCTGGAACGCCATCGCATCCCCTGCCTGACCGGGGTGGACACCAGGGCCCTGACGCGGACCCTGCGTTCGCGGGGCACCATGGGAGGGGTGATTACCCCTGAGGTGAGCGGACTGGAGGCCCATCGCCGGCGCGCCGCCACCGGCCTGCGCCCTCCCGCCGGCGGGCACGTGTTGCAGGTAACCTGTCGTCGTCCCTACGTGCGGGGCAGCGGGGATACCCGTATCGTGCTGCTGGATTTCGGGGCCAAGCAGAGCATCGCCAGGGCCTTGGAAGCGCGCGGGTGCCAGGTGGTGGTGGTGCCGGCCGACACCAGCGCGGAAGCCGTGCGCGCGCTGGGGGCGGACGGGGTGGTCCTCTCCAACGGCCCCGGCGACCCCCGCGACTGCCCCTACGCGGTGAAGACCATCGGACGCCTGCTGGAGAACCTGCCGGTACTGGGAATCTGCCTGGGTCACCAGCTGCTGGCGCTGGCGCTGGGGGCGGAAACCTACAAGCTCCCCTTCGGGCACCGCGGCGGCAACCAGCCGGTGCAGGACCTGGACGGCGGCCGGGTCTACGTCACCTCCCAGAACCACGGCTACGCGGTGCGCGAGGAGTCGCTGGCCGCGACCGGCGCAGAGGTCGCCTTCCGCAACCTGAACGACGGGACAGTGGAAGGGCTCAGGCACCGGCAGCTGCCGTTGATGTCGGTGCAGTTCCACCCGGAGGCGGCGCCGGGGCCCCAGGACACCCTCTTCCTCTTCGACCGGTTCCTGCAGGTGGTCCGCTCCTGAAGCGGTGTGTGGTGCCTGCAACGGGCCGCCGGGCTTGAGCCCCGGCGGCCCGTTGTGCATTTCCCCCGGGAATCCCCCCGGGAACAGCCGGCCGGCGGGAGCGGCCTCCCCCCGCCCTCCCTTCCTCCCTGCAGGTGGTACCTTTCCCGCGGTCTTCCCGTATAATGAAAAGGTAATCGTTGCCCCGGCAGGCGACACGGGTAGGCGGAGAGGGGGAGCAGGCATGAGCCAGGTGAAGGCGCCGTGGTTCGTAGAGAGCATGAAGGCCTATGACCCCGAGTTCATACGGGCAGTAGACACGCTGGTGCAGGAGGCGCTGGCCCCGGGGGCGCTGGACATGAAGACCAAGCTGCTCATCACCCTGGCCCTCGACGCGCTCAAGGGCGCGGAGCAGGGGGTGCGGGTGCTGGCGGCGCAGGCGCGGGCGGCGGGGGCCAGCGACCAGGAGATCGCGGAGGCCTTACGGCTGGCCTGCTACGTGGCGGCAGTGGATCCGGTGAAGTGCGCACTGGCCGCCTTCGCCGGCTGAGAGCGGACCGAGGACGAGAGGAGAGACCCCTGCGTGACCACTGAGGCCATCCTGTTTGACCTGGACGGCACCCTGCTGGATATCGACATGGACCGCTTTCTGGCCGGGTATTTCGCGGCCATGGAGGCACAGGCCCGCGAGCAGGGGCTGGAAGGCGCCGAGGTGCTGGTCGCCGCGGTGTGGAAGGCCACCGAGCTGATGGTGAGGGAGAGGGACCCACGGCGCACCAACCGCGAGGTGTTCGAGGAGGCGTTTTTCGCCCGGTTTCCGCAGCCCCCGCACGTGATGCGGCCCTTCTTCGAACGTTTCTACGCCACCGCCTACCGTCAGCTGGGCCGCTACTGCCGGCCCTTCCCCGGCATGCGGGAGATCGTGGCGGATGCCTTTGCGCGTGGCCTGCAGGTGGCAGTGGCCACCAACCCGCTCTTCCCGCTCACCGCGCTCGAACAGCGGTTGGCCTGGGGAGGAGTAGGAGACTTCCCCTACCAGGTCATCACCTCCTACGAGATCATGCACTCTGCCAAGCCCCAGCCACAGTACTACCTGGAAATCGCAGCCATGCTGGGGGTGGAGCCCGGGCGCTGCCTGATGGTGGGGAACGACCGTCGCGAGGACCTCAGCGCCGCCCGGGTGGGAATGCGGACCTTCCTGCTCTGCGAGCGGGTGAACAACCCGCACCACGAAGAGTTCGAACCCGACTGGCAGGGAGGCCTGGCGGAACTGGCCGAGCTGGTGGCCGGCCTGGGGAGCCCCGGGTGCTGACGGCACCGCAGAGGGGGCCGCGGCCGGCCGGGCGGCACCAGCGCGGAACGAGGAGGTGCGGAGCAGACGAGATGGACGTGGTCGCACGGGTGCAAGCATACCTGGACGAGCGCATGCCCGGCCTCCGGGCCATGCAGCTGCCGGCCGACACCAGCACGGCGGAGGCGGCGGCCCAGGCGCTGGGGGTGGAAGTGGGGCAGATCGCCAAGACGCTGCTGTTCAAGAGCAAGGGGTGCTACCTGCTGGTGGTGGCCGCCGGCGACGTGCGCATGGACCTGAGGCAGCTCAAGCAGGTGGCGGGCGGCAAGGTACGCATGGCCAGCGCCGAGGAGGTCACCGAACTGACCGGGTACCCGGTGGGCGGAGTCTGTCCGTTCGCGCTCCCGCGCCCGCTGCCGGTGTACCTGGACGAGAGCCTGAAACGCTACGAGGTGGTATTTGCCGCGGCTGGAACCGCCAATTCCGCGCTGCCCATCACCTTCGCACAGCTGCAGCAGGTGACCGGCGGCGTCCCCTGCCGGTTGGCGGCGGACACTTGAGGACGCAACGATGAACGAGTTCGTGCACCTGCACACCCATTCGGAATACAGCCTGCTGGACGGCGCAGCGAGGGTGCGGGGCATCGTTGAGCGGGCCTGCGCGCTGGGCATGCCGGCGGTAGCGGTGACCGACCACGGAGTGCTGTACGGGGCCATGGAGTTCTCCAAGAGGGCGCGACAGGCAGGCATTACGCCCATCGTGGGCTGCGAGGTGTACGTGGCACCACGCCACCGCATGGACCGCACGCCCCGGGTGGATGACGCCCAGTACCACCTGACCCTGTTGTGCCAGGACCGGGAAGGGTACCACAACCTGACCCGGCTGGTCAGCCGGGCCTTCCTGGAGGGCTTCTATTACAAACCCCGCGTGGACCGCGAGCTGTTGCAGGAGCACCACCGGGGGCTGGTGGCGCTGTCCGGCTGCATCGCCGGGGAAATCCCCGGCCTGCTGCTGGCCGGCAAGTACGAACAGGCCCGGCAGGTGGCCGGGTTCTACCGCGAGGTGTTCGACGGGGGCAGGTTCTACCTGGAACTGCAGGACCACGGGCTGGAGGAACAGAAGACGGTCAACCGGGAACTGTGCCGGTTGAGCCGCGAACTGGGGATCCCGGTGGTGGCCAGCAACGATGTCCACTACCTGGAACGGGAAGACGCCTTCATCCACGACGTCCTGCTGTGCATCCAGACCGGCCGCCTGCTGGCCGACGAGAACCGCCTGCGCTTCCCGGTGCCCGAGTTCTACTTCAAAAGCGGGGAGGAAATGGCTGCCCTCTTCGCCGAGCTCCCGCAGGCGCTGCGCAACACGCTGGCCATTGCCGAGCGCTGCGTGCTGGACCTGGGGGGAGGGGAGATGTACCTGCCGGACTTTCCCCTGCCGGCGGGCGAGACCGCCGAGTCGTACCTGGAGAAGCTGGCCTGGAGCCGGCTGCCGGAGCGGATGCCGGGTGCGGGCGAGAGGGAGAAGGCCAGGCTCCGACACGAGCTGGACGTCATCACCCGCATGGGCTTTGCCGCCTACTTCCTCATCGTGCAGGACCTGGTGAGCTGGGCCCGGCGGCACGACATCCCGGTCGGGCCCGGCCGCGGGTCGGCGGCCGGCAGCCTGGTGGCCTACGTGCTGGGCATCACCGACCTGGACCCCCTGCGCTACGGCCTGCTGTTCGAGCGCTTCCTCAACCCGGAGCGGGTGAGCATGCCGGACATCGACATCGACTTCTGCTACGAGAAGCGCGACCGGGTCATCAACTACCTGGTGGAGCGGTACGGCAGTGACCGGGTGGCACAGATCATCACCTTCGGCACCATGGCCGCGCGGGCGGCCATCCGTGACGTTGGACGGGTGCTGGACTACCCCTACCACGAGGTAGACCGCATCGCCAAGATGGTGCCCGCCGAGCTGGGCATCACCATCGACCGGGCACTGGAGACCTCGGCCGAGCTCATCGCCGCCTACCAGAACGACTACCAGGTGCGCCGGCTCATCGACACCGCCCGGGCGCTGGAAGGCATGCCGCGCCATGCCTCGGTGCACGCGGCGGGGGTGGTCATCGGCTCCCGCGAGCTGGCCAGCCTGCTGCCGTTGCAGCGCACCTCCGAGGGCCACGTGGTGACGCAGTACCCCAAGGAAACGGTGGAGGAAATCGGGCTGCTGAAGATGGACATCCTGGGCCTGCGCACCCTCACCGTCATCGACCGGGCACTGGAACACCTGCGCCGTACGCGGGGCCAGGCCCCGCAGATGGAGGCCCTGCCGCTGGACGACCCGGCGGTGTACGAGCTGCTCTCCAGTGGCGATACCATAGGGGTCTTCCAGCTGGAGAGCGACGGGCTGCGCCGCCTGCTGCAGGAGATGCGCCCCAACTGCTTCGAAGACCTCATCGCGGTCATCGCCCTCTACCGTCCCGGGCCGCTGGGCAGCGGGATGGTGGAGGACTTCATCAACCGCAAGCACGGGCGCGAGCCCATCCGTTACCCTCACCCCAGCCTGGAACCGCTGCTGCGGGAAACCTACGGGGTCATCCTGTACCAGGAGCAGGTGATGAGCATCGCCAGCCTGCTGGGGGGCTTCACCATGGGCGAAGCGGACATCCTGCGGCGGGCCATGGGAAAGAAGAAGCCGCAGGAGATCATGGCGCTGCGCGAACAGTTCCTGGCCGGGGCGGGGCGCAACGGCCTCGACCAGGCCACCGCCTCGGCACTGTTCGACCTGATGGAGAACTTCGCCGGCTACGGTTTCAACAAGAGCCACTCCGCCGCCTACGCGCTCATCAGCTACCAGACCGCCTACCTCAAGGCCCACTACCCGGTGGAGTATATGTGCGCCTTCCTGAGCAGCGTCATCGACCACCAGGAGCGGGTGGTCTTCTACCTCAAGGAATGCCGCCGGCTGGGCATCTCCATCCTGCCCCCGGACATTAACGAGAGCGACGAAAACTTCACCGTCAGCGAAGGCAAGATCCGCTTCGGGCTGGGAGCCATCAAGAACGTGGGGGAAACGGCAGTGCGGGCCATCATCGAGGCGCGCCGGGAAGGACGTTTCGTCTCGGTGATGGATTTCTTCCGCCGGGTGGACCCGCGGCACCTCAACAAGCGGGTGCTGGAGAACCTGGTGCTGGCCGGCGCCTTTGACGGGCTGGGCATGAGCAGGCGCGAAACCCTGT
>JARYMO010000093.1 GCA_029907055.1 Syntrophomonadaceae bacterium
GGGGCATACCCCGCACTCCACGCACCCCGCCTGGCGGCAGTCTGGCGTCACCTCGCCGCGTCGCGAGCGTTCGTACTCTTCTTGCAGGAACTCCCTGTCCAGCCCGGTATCGATGACCTCCCAGGGCATCCGCTCGTCCAGTGGCCGGCGACGCAGGGCATAGAACTGCGGGTCCAGTCCCTCCGCGGCGAAGGCCTGGGCCCAGGCGTCCATGCGCAGGTATTCCCTCCAGCCGTCGAACTTGCAGCCCGCCTGCCAGGCGCGGTAGATGACCGCCGCCAGCCGCCGATCGCCCCTGGCCAGCACGCCCTCCAGCAGGCTGGGCTCGGGCTGGTGAAAATCGAGGCTGACCCCCCGCAATCCGCGGCACTGTTGCCGCAGGTACTCGTGCCGTTCCCGCAACTGGTCCGGTGCCACCTGTGCCTCCCACTGGAAGGGGGTGTGCGCCTTGGGCACGAAGTTGGAGATGCTGGCCGTGATGCGCAGCCGCTTGCCTGCCCGTTCCCGGCCGCTGTCGCGCACCAGCTTCAGCATCTCGGCGATGCCGTCCAGGTCCTCCCGGGTTTCGCCGGGGAGGCCCACCATGAAGTACAGCTTGACCCCCTGCCAGCCGGAGTCGAAGGCCGCCCTCACCGCGCCCAGCAGGTCGGACTGGCTGACGTTCTTGTTGATGGCGTCGCGCAGGCGCTGGGTGCCCGCCTCGGGGGCGAAGGTCAGGGTGGTCTTGCGCACCCGCTGCACCTGGTCAGCCAGGTGCACCGAGAAGGCATCGGCGCGCAGGGAGGGGAGCGACACCCCCACCCCCCGGGGGCCATGACGCTCCACCAGGGCCGTCACCAGCTCCTGAATCCGCGAGTAGTCGGCGGTGCTCAGCGAGGCCAGGGTGATCTCGTCATACCCGGTCTGCGCCAGCAGCTCCCCGGCCTGCGCCAGCAGGGTGGACAGGCGGCGCTCCCGCACCGGGCGGTACACCATGCCCGCCTGGCAGAAGCGACACCCCCGCTGGCATCCACGCATCACCTCCAGCACCGCCCGATCGTGCACGATGTCCAGGTAGGGCACCAGCGGGGAGAGCGGGAAATAGGCGGCGTCCAGGTCCTTCACCACCCGCCGCCGCACCCGCCCTGGCACCCCTGCCTCCAATGGCTGCAGGCCGGCCAGGCTGCCATCGGCCTGGTATTCGGGACGGTACAGCGAAGGGACGTAGACCCCCTCGATGTCTGCCACCGCCCGCAGCCGTTCCGCGCGCGGGCGCCCCCGCCCCCGGGCGACTGCTGCCAGGAACTCGGGGAGCACCTCTTCGCCGTCGCCTACCAGGCAGGCGTCGAAGAACGGCGCCATGGGCTCCGGATTGTAGCACACCGGCCCGCCGGCGATGACCAGGGGGTCTGCATCGCCACGCTGGGCAGCCAACAGCGGGATGCCAGCAAGGTCCAGCATGTTGAGCACATTGGTCGCACACAGTTCATACTGCAGCGAGAACCCCACCACGTCGAATTCCCGCACCGGCCGGAACGATTCCAGCGAGTAGAGGGGGAGCGCCTCCTCGCGCATGGCCTGCTCCATGTCCGGCCAGGGAGCGAAGGTCCGTTCCATCAGCCAGTCCGGGTGTTGGTTGACCAGGCCATAGAGGATGCGTCCGCCCAGGTGCGACATTCCCACCTCGTACACGTCAGGGAAGGCGAACACCATGCGCACCGCACAGGCCCCCCACTCCTTGTGCACCGCATTGTGTTCGTGGCCACAGTAGCGGCCGGGCCGGCTTACCCGCGCCAACACCCTCGGCAGGCGTTCTTCGATTTCGTTCATGCCGCTGCACCCCTCACTGCCCTGCAGGGCCACATCCGCCGCGTTTCCCCGGCGGCCTCAGAACAGGCTGCGATTGCCCTTGATGTTCACCGACAGCACCAGTCCTGCCCCCAGAAGGTTGGCGAGCATGGCGCTGCCTCCGTAGCTGACGAACGGCAGGGGGATGCCGGTGACGGGCATCACTCCCAGTGACATCCCCACGTTCTCTACCACGTGGAAGAGCCAGATGGTGGCCACGCCCACCACGCAGAGCGTCCCGTACAGGTCCTTGGACAGGAAGGCCACCTGCAGGGCGCGGGACAGCAGGATCCAGTACAGCACCAGCAGCCCCGCCGCCCCGAGGAAACCGAGTTCTTCCCCCACCACCGCGTAGATGAAGTCGGTGTGCAGCTCGGGCAGGAAATTGAGCTGCACCTGGGTGCCGTGGAACACCCCTTTGCCCCAGAAACCGCCAGACCCTATGGCTACCAGTGACTGGATGGTGTTCCATCCTGCTCCCCGTCCCCCCTGCCCGTCGTTGTACGGGTCCAGGAAGACCGAGAGGCGCATCAACTGGTAGTCCTGCAGCGGCAGCCAGGTCCCGAAGGAGTAGTGAAGGAAGAGGGCCAGGGCAATGATTCCCGCCCCTGCTGCCATCACTCCCAGCAACACCCGTGGCGAAGCGCCCGCAACGAACATCATGCCGAACATGACCGCCACCATCACCATCGCCGTACCCAGGTCCGGCTGCAGCATGATGAGAGCGAACGGAACCCCCACGTAGAGAAAACAGGGCAGGAGTTCCCGCAGGGTGTTGAGCTGCCCCTGGCGGGAGCTCAGAAACTCGGCGAACGCCACCACCACCATGACCTTGGCCAGTTCTGCCGGCTGGACTCCGCGGCTGCCGAGCCCGATCCAGCCCTGCGTTCCGCGCACCTCGCGGCCGAAGAGCAGGACCGCCAGCAGCAGCACCAGGGTGGCGACGTACACGTACCGGCTGTAGCGGCTCAGGCGGCTATAGTCGCTCCGCATCAGTGCCACGGCGCACACGGCACCAATGGCAATCGCCACCAGCTGCCGCTTGACGTAGAAGAGTGAATCTGAGGCCATGGCGCGGTTGGCGCTGGCCAACACCAGGAGGCCCAAGGCCAGGATCATGAGCAGGGCGGCAACGAATGGCTTGTCAATGGCCCTCAGTACCCGCTTCGCATCCATGCACGTGTTCCTCCGTCATTGCCGGCGGGGCTGGCCGCCGTCATTCCTGTTCCCCCGTGCCGTTGGCCACCGGCGGGCTGGCCGGCACAGCGGGGTTGGCGCCTCCTGTTGGCTCCCGCGGTGCCTCCGCGGGTGCAAGGTGGTCCTTGATGTTGAAGTACTGCTCCAGCACGTCGCGGGCAATCAGGCCGGCCGACGTGCTGCCATGCTGCCCATACTCCACCACGCCGGCAAAGGCCACCTGGGGGTCATCGAAGGGAGCAAAGGCGACGAACACCCCGTGGAACTCCTTGTTGCGCACGTCCCCCTTGCGCCCGGTCTGGGCGGTGCCGGTCTTGGCCGCCACCCGCACCTGGGCTGGGAAGCCGGCGAAGAGCGCGTAACCGGTGCCACCGGGCTGTGTCACCTGCAGCATGGCCTGCCGCACCGCCTCCAGGTTGGCGGCGTCCACCTCCAGCCTCTGTAGCAGGCGGGGGTGGTTCTCCCGCACCAGCTGGCCGGAGGGGGTGAGCACCCGACGCACCACGAACGGCTGCATGCGCTGGCCCCCGTTGGCCAGCGCGGCCACGTAGCTGGCCAGCTGCAGCACGGTGTAGCTGTTGTTGCCCTGGCCGATGGACATGTTGAAGGTGTCGAAGGCCTGCCAGGTGGTATTGAAGCGGTAGTCGATGCGGTACTCCGCTTCCAGCCTGGCGCGGGCGGAACGCTCCTCCTTCTCCACCTTGGCCCGCGCCGCTTCATCCTTGGCCTCCGCCAGCAGTCGGGCGTACTTGTCCTCCAGCTCCTGGCGCAGGCGGTCGTACTTGCGATCGACCAGAACCGCGTTCGTTTCCCGTTTCCACTCCGGCGTGGGCAACAGCCCCGCCTTTTCCCCCGGCAGGTCGATGCCTGTCGGCTTCCCCAGCCCCAGCTGGTCGGCCATGGCGATGAGGCCCTGGTGCCCGGCCCGGCGCCCCATCTCCTGGAAATAGGTGTTGCAGGACACCGCCATGGCCCGGGCCAGGTTCACCGAGCCATGGGCCGCGGTGCACTTGATGTAGGGTTTGACCCAGTAGCTGCCCCGGCAGGTCACCTTTTCCTCGGCCGTGGCTTCCCCCGACTCCAGGGCAGCCAGGGCGGTAATGGGCTTGAAGGTGGATCCCGGCGGATAGAGGGCCCGCAGCACGCGGTTGGTAGCGGCCCCCGGGTTGAGGGGGTCATAGCTGCCCTGGGGGTAGTAGTAGGCCTCGGTGGCAGAGTCCATGAACCCGATGAAGTCGTTGGGGTTGAAGGCCGGGTAGCTGGCCATCGCCAGCACCGCCCCGCTCTTGACGTCCAGCAGCACGGCCGCCGCCACCTTGGCCTTGCGGTTATACTTCTGCTGGTCGTAGGCCAGCGTTTCTTCGATGCTCTTCTCCAACACCCGCTGCAAGCGGCTGTCGATGGTGAGTTCCAGGTTGTTGCCCGGTTCGGCCTGCAGGGTGACCAACTCGCGCACCGGTCGCCCGCGCACGTCCACTTCCACCCGGCGCGCGCCGTCATTGCCCTTCAGCTCTGACTCGTAGGTCTTCTCCACCCCGTCTTTGCCCACCACGTCGTCGATATCGTACCGCTCCCGGTCGGCAGCCGCCAGTTCCTCGGCGTCGATGGCCCGCACATACCCCAGCAGGTGCCCGGCCAGAGTCCCCTCGGGGTAGTAGCGCAGGGGCTCCACCGCCACCGTGACGCCCGGCAGCTGCCGGCGCTGCTCCTCCAGTCGCACCACCATCGGCCAGTCCACGTCGCGGACGATGGTCACCGGCTCGTACAGGCGGTACCGCTGCTGCTCCACCAGCCCCCGGATGTAGTCGGCCGTGATCTGCGGGTACTGGGTACCCAGGATGGCCGCCAGGCGCTCCACCACGGTGCTGTCCAGGCCGGCTTCCGCGTAGGCCAGCGATACGCTGAAGACCAGCCGGTTCTTGGCCAGCACCAGCCCGTCGCGCGAGCGGATCTCTCCGCGCGGCGCCGGGATGCTGACCAGGCGGATGCGGTTGGACTTGGAAGCGGTTTCGTACTTCTCGTTCTGCACGAACTGCACGACCGCCAGCCTCACCAGCAGCAGCGCCAACAGCACGGCGCACACGTACCAGTACTGCTGCAGCCGCAGCTTGAGTTCCCTGCTCTTCACGTCACGTGGGCCTCCCCCTGTGGTCAGGGCGCAACCAGCCGCGCCGGTGCGAACGGTGGTACCAGGCATAGGCCGGGAGGGCCAGCACGGCCCCTGCCGCTGCCTGGCCCGGCAGTGCCCGCAACAGTGGGTGCACCGCGGTCCAGTCGCCCGAGGCGACAGGCAGCAGCACCACCAGGACGGCCGCGTTGACCGCACTGGCAGCCAGGAACGACGCCAGGCCCACCGCCAGCTTCTCCCCGAACACCTTGCCCTCGCCGCGTCCCACCAGGTACCCGACAGCGGCCAGGGCCAAGGCATTGAGGCCGATGAACCGCCCCAGCAACAGGTCTTCCAGCAGGCCGCACAGGAACCCGTAGACGGCCCCTGGCCGGCTGCCGTTGAGAATGGCAAAAAACGCGACCAGCATCAGGACCAGGTCTGGGACGGGGACCGCCCCACCCAGCCGGCTGAGCAGGCTCCCCTCTGCCACGAAGGCCAGCAGGGGCAGCAACGCAAGGCACACGTAGCGCACGGCTTCTTCCTCCCGCCCCCGGCCCCGCCGCCATGGTCGACAGTCGCCGGGCAGGCTTCATTCCAAGGCTGGCTCGACTTCCCCCGTCGGCTGGCGCGCCGCCTCGCTGCCATCCCCCAGCTCCGCGGTGAGCATGCCCGCCAGAATGAGCCCGCTTCCCAGCCACTGGAGACGGGTCAGCACCTCTCCCCCCCACAGGTAGGCGTAGGCAGCGGCGAACACCGGTTCCATGGTGAAGATGACCCCGGTGTGGGTGGCCGACGTGTACCGTTGCACGGAGTTCTGCACCAGGAAAGCCAGGGCCGTGGCCGGGAGAGCGGTGAGCGCCAGGGCCGTGAGCACCGGGCGCGTCAGTTCCTGCGGCGGGTTCTCCCACACCAGCGCGCAGCCCGCGCTGAGCACGGCAACCGTGGCGATCTGCACGATGGCCAGCACTGCCGGGTCGTACTGGCGCGCCAGCCGGCCCACCGCGACAATGTGCATGGCGAAGGACACCGCGCAGAAGAAGACCAGCACCTCGCCCCTGTGCAGGGCCAGGCGCATCCCCCCAGTCAACAGCGCCAG
>JARYMO010000094.1 GCA_029907055.1 Syntrophomonadaceae bacterium
AGCTGCCGGGACACAGTGCGCGGGGACTCGCATGAGGCCAACCGCCGTCCGGCGGTTGGCCTCTGTGCTGGAAGCCCTTCGCCCGGGGAGGGAGCCGCAGCAGGGGACGGGAAGACACGGAAAGGGGGTGAGGCCTGGCAGGGAACGCCGAACCCGGGGACCTGGACCCGGCGGGAGGCAACGGTCGCGAGAGGACCTTTCCACCCACAACCGAGAACGCACCTTGCATGACGACACACTAGTTTGGACATTGACAAGGGCAAAGCCATCGAAAGGTGGCGGCGCAAAGCTACAGGGGCTAAGGCGGGCGGTGGCCCGCTATGCCAGCCAGTTGCCGGTGTTTGAACTGTATCCGATATTGGGGAGGAGATGCCCATGAAGCGGTACAGGTCAGCGCCAGCAACCTTGTGTGCAATCGCAATGGTCCTGGTGCTCCTCTTCGCCTGCGGGCCGGCCTGGGCGAATCCGGGCAACGGCAATGCTTACGCCTACGGACATGACCAACCAGGCAACGCGGCAGCGGATAGAGACAGGGGCGGCAACGGCCAGGGGAACGGCGGCGCCGACGGCCAGGGGCCGGGGCAGGGCGGCAGCCACGAGCAGGGCGCACGCGACGGCCACAACCCCGGCCAGGGGCCGGCGCACCAGTCCGCTCCGGGGCCGGCTGACACCCAAAGGCAGGGCCAGAGCGCGGACCACCGGCAGGACCCGGGCACCGGCGGGGACCAGGGAGGCAATGGCGGCAAGGAAGGGACCAGTCCGGGTAATGGCAACGGACCCGGCACGCCGCCTGACCCCGTCGGGAGCGGGACTGGAGGCCAGGACCAGGCGGACGGCAAGGGCCCGGATGGCAATGGCGACGGTGACAGCAAGAACAAGGAAGACAAGGGAGGCCAGGGGCAGGTACCAGGGCCTGACCTGTGCCAGCAAGGGGAGCTCAGCTACGCTGTGGAGGTGGTCGCGAAGGGCGACCACCGCCTGAACACGCAGGGGGTATGGGTCAAGTTCGAGATCACCCGCGGCGAATTCACGTCTGGGTGCCAGACGTTCGTCGCCTGCGGGGAGGAGCTGTCGGACAGGGACCGCGCCCTGCTCGCCGGCTGGGAAGGATACCCGCTGCGGGTGGCAGCCAAGGCGGGGCCGGATGAGCAAGTCAGCGCAGGATTCATCGACGGTATCGGTGACTGCCAAACACTCGACGTTGCAGGGTTCACCGTCACGCTGACCGGCTACGACGCGCAGACCCAGACCTGGACCTTCACGGTGTGCGCCAACGCGCGCCACGCCCTCAGCCACTGGGACTTCCAGTTCGTCCCGAGTGACGGAGAAGGCCAAGTCGGGGATGAAGGGAACACCAGCCCCCCGCAGCAGCCCGGTGAGCCCCCCGGGGAGGCTTCCGGCGAGGCTTCCGGTGAAGCTTCCGGCGAGGCTGCCAACCTCCAGGATGGAACCGCGGCTGGCGGTAACGAGAGCACCAGCAGTAGCAGCAGCAGCGACACCAGCGGCCAGATCCAGGGGTCCGGCAGCCAGAGCGGGAGCGAAATCGGCGCCACGCAGGAAGAAGAATCCGTAACCCCCTCGGGTGGGCAGCAACCCGGCACGGTGGTGACCGGCCAAGAAAGCGGCGGCCGTGACAGCCATGCCGGCGTCGAAGGCACAGGGACCGGAAGCAGCAGCACGCCCGACGCGCTGGCGTGGAACGAGCCGCTCCCGGCAGCCGCAGCGCCCGGGGGCACAGTGCCCCAGCCGCTGCAGGTGGAGGCCGGGGCGGCCGGCGCACCGCTGCCGTTCACCGGCGGCAACCCGGTCCCCTTCACGGGTGCGGGGATGGCCCTGCTGGCAGCAGCGGCCGCCCTGCGCAGGAGGGGCTGAGCAGGGGACGCCGGTGGGGGAGCGACCCCGCCGGCAGGACACCGCGCGAGATCGGCTCCCAACAGGGAGGGGGCGACGCCTGGCGAGACCAGGAGCGTCGCCCCCTCCTCTCTTTCTTGCAGCGGTCGGAGCGGGGCCGCGTGGGGCGCCGGGGTGAGGCCCGTGCCGCGAGGAAAGAGATCAGCGGGAAGCTGGATGTCCAGGCCAGGACAAGGAGGGCGGGTGAAAGGACACGGGTGGACGTGAGCCTAGCATGAAGAAGGCCCCGTCCGCGGACGGGGCCTTCCGGTTGCGTATCGGGTCCGGCAGCCTCAGTGGAGGGTGACCGAGGCAGCGGAGTGGGTCTGGGCGAAGAACTCCGGCGAAGGGTCAAAGTAGCGGTCGGAGGGGGCGGCGACGAAGCGGCCGTCCCGTATGTAGCCGGCGTCCCAGGTGGCGTCGAGGGTGACCCAGCGCCCGTCGGCGTACACCTGGTTCCAGGCGTGCAGCTGGGGCGCGCTGCCCCAGGCGGAGTTGCAGCAGACCTGCCCGTACACCACGCGGGCGGGCATGCGCAGTGCACGGGCGAGGGCTGCCACCAGGAAGGAGTAGTTGCCACAGGTGCCTGTCCGCTCCTCCAGCGTCTGGCTGGCGGGGACGAGACAGTCCTGGCCGCTGGCGTAGGCATCGTAGTCGTAGGCGATGTGGGCCGCCACCCAGTCGTGGATGGCCATGAGCCGCTCGGTCTCCGACATGCCGTCGGTGACCAGGGAAGCCGCCAGTTGCTGGATGGCCGGATGGTCGCTGTCCACGCAGGCGGAGGGGGCCAGTTCGCGCACGTCCTGCTGCAGCAGGTTGGTGACCTCGAAGCGGATGACGCCGTCGAAGCGCGAGCGGTTGTCGCCGGCCCACACCGTGTAGGTGCCGGGGCCGAAGCGCAGGGCCACCGTGCGCGCGAAACGCCCGTCTTCCACGGCGGCCGGGTAGGTGACCAGCTCGCCGCGGGGGCCGCGCAGGCAGAACCACACCTGGCTGAGGTCGGAGGTGCCGGCCAGCAGAAGCTCGCCCTGGCATTCCAAGCCGTTGGCACAGGGGCTCAGCACCCGGATGTGGTCGGAGGAGAAGCCGATGGCGTACCCGGCCAGGGCCGGTTGTGCGTACAGGGACAGGAATGCCGTCAACAGCAGTGATATGTACAGGATCCGCATGGTTCGAAGGCTTCGTCGCATCGAGCTTCCTCCTTTGCCCCGTTACTGCCGGCAGGGGGAACACGGTCACCGGCCAGGTGCGGGTGGCTGCGGTGCGGTCCTGCGACGAGCTCCCCGGCAACTGGCTGGCCTAGCGGGAGTCCACCCGCCGTAGCCCCTGTAGCTTTGCGCCGCCACCTTTCGGTGGGTTTGCCCTTGCGGTTCGACTATAGTCCTATTCTTTGTCTACAATTCTACAACGGTTGCCGACGAATGACAAGCAAATTAAGAAAAAAATTAGGACATTAAGAGGGGTAGAGAGGCAAGGCGGAAGTGCCCGCGGTTCCCGCCGTTGCTGGGCCGGCAGGCGCGCGAAGTGGTAGAATAAAAGTACGAGGCGTGATATCAAGCGTACGGGCGCCGCGGCCCGGGAGCGCAGGGGAGGTGCAGGCCGGTGCGATGGGAACTGCCAGGGGGAGCAATTGAACTGGTGCGGGGCGACATCACCGCCCAGGAGGTGGATGCCATTGTCAATGCCGCCAACGCCCAGCTGCTGCCGGGTGGCGGGGTGTGCGGGGCCATCCACCGCGCGGCGGGACCGGAACTGGCCATCGCCTGCGCCGAAATCGGCGGCTGCCCCACCGGGCAGGTGCGGGTGACCCCGGGGTTCCGCCTCCCGGCCCGCTACGTCATCCACGCCGTGGGCCCGGTGTACCGGGGAACGGGAGAGGAGGCGCAGCTGCTGGCCTCCTGCTACCGCGAGGCGCTGCGCGAGGCGGCGGCGCGCGGCTTGCGCAGCGTGGCCTTCCCGGCTATCAGCACCGGCATCTATGGCTATCCGCTGGAGGAGGCGGCGCGGGTGGCGCTGGCTGCCATCGCCGACTTCCTGCGCCGGGAGCGGCCGGGGCTGCTGGTGCGCATGGTGCTGTTCGGGGAACGCGATTTCGAGGTGCACGCGGCGGCGCTGCGGGAGCTGCGGCGGGCGGGGGACATTACCTGACAGGTGGCGAGGTGGGGGCGACATGGCCAGGGTGTGGACGCTGGAAGAGGCGCTGGAGAGTTCGCGCGAGGAGATCCGGCAGGGGTACCGGGAGTACGTGAACTCGTCGCTGGTGGGGTACCTGGGGCTGCTCAATTTCGACCGGGCCTTCGTGCGCGCCAGCGGCTGCGAGGTGTGGGACAGCGAGGGCAACGTCTACCTGGACTTCCTGGGCGGGTTCGGGGCCCTCAACCTGGGGCACAACCCGCCGCGGGTCATCGAGGCGGTGCAGCGCTGCCTGGAGCGCCAGCGGCCCAACCTCCTGCAGTCCAGCCTCAACGGGCTGGCCAGCGCGCTGGCCGAGAGCCTGGCAGCTATCCTGCCCACCGGGCTGACCTACGCCTTCTTCTGCAACAGCGGGGCGGAAGCGGTGGAGGGGGCGCTGAAGACCGCGCGGGCCGCCACCGGCCGCACGGTCATCCTGTCCACCGAGGGCTCCTTCCACGGCAAGAGTTTCGGTGCCCTGTCGGCTTCCGGGCGGGAGAAGTACCGCGCGCCCTTCGCCCCGCTGGTACCCGGGTTCGAGCACATCCCCTACAACGACGTGCGCGCGCTGGAGCAGCGCCTGCAGGCGCAGGACGTGGCAGCTTTCATCGTGGAGCCGGTGCAGGGGGAGGGGGGCGTGGTGGTGCCGGACCGCGGCTACCTGGCCGCGGCGCGCGCCGCCTGCAGCAGGACCGGCACGCTGCTCATCGCCGACGAGATCCAGACCGGCTTCGGGCGCACCGGCGCCCTGTTCGCCTGCCAGCACGAGCAGGTGTGCCCCGACATCATCACCCTGGCCAAGTCGCTGGGGGGCGGGGTGATGCCCATCGGGGCCTTCGTGTGCAGCGAGCGGGTGTGGAAACGGGCCTACGGCAGCATGGACACCTGTCTGCTGCACACCTCGACCTTCGGCGGCAACGCGCTGGCCTGCGCGGCGGGCATCGCGGCCATCAACTGCCTGCTGGAGGAAGACCTGGCCGCCCAGGCAGCCGCCAAGGGCCAGTACCTGCTGGAGCGGCTCAAGGTGCTGAAGGGCAGGTACCCCCTCATCCGCGACGTGCGCGGCAAGGGCCTGCTGGTGGGCATCGAGTTCGCCCAGCCCAGCGGGCTGCTCAACCGGCTGTCGGCGGGCCGGCTGGGCGGCCTCTCCTACGAGTACCTGGGCGCGATGGTGGCTGGGGCCCTGCAGAACGAGCACCGCATCATCACCGCGTACACCTTGAACAACCCCAACGTCATCCGCCTGGAGCCGCCGCTGACCGTCACCTACGCCCAGATCGACCGCGTGCTGCAGGCGCTGGAGGACGTGTTCGAGAAGAACGGCAGCCTGGTGGCCTTCGTCCGCACCAGCGCCGTCAACCGCCTCCGCTCCTGAAACAAGGGGACGCTCTTTTCGTTCCACGCTGAACCGGGTGGGGCAGGGAGACGCCCCCGTTCTGCTGCCGCAGGGAAGGGGGCCGGGGCAGGCGGGCTGCGCGGCCCCGGCCTGCCCCCACGAAGCGCGGGAGGGTGTGGGAGGGGACCGACCTGCCCGGTGCAGCCGCGACCACCGTCATGTTCAACACCAGGGAGGGGAGTGCCGCGAAAGCCCAGTACTACCTGTTGCCGGCCATCCTGCTGAGCCTGTACTTCAAGTTCACCGGCAACGAGATCGCCACCTTCTTTGCCGCCTGCGCGGCCATCGTGCCTCTGGCCGGTATCATGGGCGAAGCCACCGAGAACCTGGCCTGCCACGTGGGCGAGCGCGCGGGAGGCTTCATCAATGCCACCTTCGGCAACGCCACCGAGCTGCTCATCACCCTCTTTGCGCTCAAGGAGGGGCTGTTCGCGGTGGTCAAGGCTTCCATCGCCGGCAGCATCCTGGGCAACATCCTGCTGGTGCTGGGGCTGTCCATCCTGGTGGGCGGGCTCAGGAACGGGGTGCAGAGCTTTGACCGCGCCCACGTCTCCAACCAGACCAGCCTGATGTTCCTTTCCGTCATCGCCCTCGTCATCCCGGCGGTGTTTTTCCCCGCCGCGTCATCGCCGGCGGCACTGGAGAAACTGACGCTGGCGGTGGCGGCCATCCTGCTGCTGATCTACGCGGCGGGGCTGCTGTTCGCCTTCCGGCAGGGGAGCGCGGTGT
>JARYMO010000095.1 GCA_029907055.1 Syntrophomonadaceae bacterium
CCCCGCCCGGTAGACTTCCTCGCGCTTCTTGGCCAGCCCCACCACCGGGATGTCGACCCCCGCTTCCTGCAGCGCCTCCCGCGCCGCCGTTACCTGCCCTGCCCCGCCGTCGACCAGGATGAGGTCCGGCCAGGGCAGGAAGGCGGGGTTGCCCTCCCGCCCCTGCTGCACGCGCCGGCGCACCACCTCGCGCATGGCCCGGTAGTCGTCGTTGACCTCACGGGATAGCCTGAAGCGCCGGTAGGCGCCCTTGTCCGGCCGCCCGGCGGCAGCTACCACCATCGCCCCCACCACTCCCTCGCCGCCCAGGTGGGAGATGTCGAAGCCCTCGATGCGCTGCGGAACCACCTCCAGCCCCAGCGCCTGCGCCAGTTCCACCAGCGCCTGCTGGTCGGCCTGCGCCGCTCCCAGCCGTTCCGCCGCCAGCAGGCGCGCGTTCTCCACCGCCATGGCCAGCAGCCGGGCCTTGAGCCCGCGCCGCGGCACCACGATGCGCGGCCGGCTGCCTGCCCGCTCGCCCAGCCAGCGCTCCAGCACCTCGCGGCCGCCGGGGCTGACCGGCACCAGGATCTCGCGCGGGACCGCGGCCTGCTCGCCGTAGTACTGCTGCAGGAAGTAGCCCAGGACCTGTTCCGGCTCTTCCCCCATGGCCTCGCGCAGCCAGAAGGTGTCCTTGGCCACCACCTTGCCCTGCCGCACCTTGAACACCATCGCCAGCGTCTCCCGCTGCACCGGCAGCAGGGCCACCGCGTCCAGCTCCAGGGGGGTGGGCAGCACCACCTGCTGTTTCTCCTCCCCCAGCCGCCGCACCGCGCGGATGGCGTCCCGCAACTGGGCAGCGCGCTCGAACTGCAGGTCACGGGCGGCGGACCGCATCTCCTCCTCCAGCTGGGCCAGCAGGCCGGCGGTGTCGCCCTCCATGAAGCGGATGACGGAGTCCACCATGCGCAGGTACTCGCCGCGGTCCACCTGCCCGCTGCAGGGGGCCAGGCAGCGCCCCAGGTCCCGGTTCAGGCAGGGCCGCTGCCCCCGCCGCAGGCGGCGGCAGGTGCGGATGGGGAACACCTCCGCCAGCGTGCGCACCGTCTCCTTGAGCGCCCCGGCGTCGCTGAAGGGGCCGAAGTAGCGGGACACCCCATCCTTCTTTTCCCGCACCACCAGCATGCGCGGGTACTCCTCGCCCACCGTGACCTTCAGGTAGGGGTAGCTCTTGTCGTCCCGCATGAGGATGTTGTACTTGGGGTGGTAGGCCTTGATGAGGTTGTTCTCCAGCATCAGGGCCTCCACCTCGCTGGTGGTGACGATGTAGTCGAAATCGCGCACCCGCTGCATCAGCGCCCGCACCTTGGGCAGCAGGCGCTCTGGCGCCTGGAAGTAGGAGCGCAGGCGGCTGCGCAGCACCTTGGCCTTGCCCACGTACAGCACCCGGCCCTCGCCGTCCTTGAACAGGTACACCCCGGGCTCCCGCGGCACCCTGCCCAGCCGTTCCCTCACCGCCGCCCCCTCCTTCAGGCCCGCGCCCGCCGACGCGAGGGGGAGGAGGGGGAGACCAGCTGCAGGGGCGGGGTGGTGGCCGCCTGCCGGGCCAGCAGGGGGCGCAGCGCCTGCCCGGTATGCGAGGCCGGCTGCCGGGCCACCTCCTCCGGGGTGCCTTCGGCCACCACCTGGCCGCCGCGCTCGCCCCCCTCCGGGCCCAGGTCGATGAGGTAGTCGGCGTGGCTGATGACGTCCAGGTTGTGCTCGATGACCAGCACGGTGTTGCCCGCCTCCACCAGCCGGTCCAACACCGCCAGCAGGTGGCGGACGTCCTCCTTGTGCAGGCCGGTGGTGGGCTCGTCCAGGATGTACAGGGTGCGCCCGGTACTGCGGCGCGACAGCTCGGTGGCCAGCTTGACCCGCTGCGCCTCTCCCCCCGACAGGGTGGGGGCCGGCTGGCCCAGCGTGATGTAGCTTAGGCCCACGTCCTGCAGCAGCCGCAGCTTGCGTTCCACCGCGGGGATGGCGTCGAAGAACTCCACCGCCTCGTCCACGGTCATGGCCAGCACGTCGGCGATGGACTTGCCCTTGTAGTGCACCTCCAGCGTCTCCCGGCTGTAGCGCTTGCCCTTGCACACCTCGCAGGGCACGTACACGTCGGGCAGGAAGTGCATCTCGATCTTGATGATGCCGTCACCGGCGCAGGCCTCGCAGCGCCCGCCGCGCAGGTTGAAGCTGAAACGGCCCGGCTTGTAGCCCCGCATGCGCGCCTCCGCGGTGCGCGCGAACAGCTCGCGGATGCCGTCGAAGGCCCCCGTGTAGGTGGCCGGGTTGGAGCGCGGGGTGCGCCCGATGGGAGACTGGTCGATGTTGATGACCTTGTCCAGGTGCTCGGTGCCCTCCAGCGCGTCGTGGGCCCCCGCCCGCTCGCGGCCCCCGTGCAGGAGCTGGGTCAAGCGGCGGTAGATGATCTCCTCCACCAGGGTGCTCTTGCCAGAGCCGGACACCCCCGTCACGCAGGTGAAGGTGCCCAGGGGGATGCGCACGTCGATGCCCTGCAGGTTGTGCTGGCGGGCTCCCCTCACCACCAGCCAGCGCCCGTTGCCCGGGCGGCGCTGGGCGGGCAGCTCGATGCGCCGCACGCCGGCCATGTACTGCCCGGTGAGCGAGGCCGGCTCGCGCATGACCTCCTCCAGCGTCCCCTGCGCCACCACCCGCCCCCCGTGCACGCCGGCGCCGGGACCGATGTCCACCAGCCAGTCGGCGGCGCGGATGGTGTCCTCGTCGTGCTCCACCACGATGACCGTGTTGCCCAGGTCGCGCAGCCGTTCCAGCGTCGCCAGCAGGCGGCCGGTGTCGCGCGGGTGCAGGCCCACGCTGGGCTCGTCCAGCACGTACAGCACCCCCACCAGGCTGGACCCCACCTGGGTGGCGAGGCGGATGCGCTGGGCCTCGCCGCCCGACAGCGACCCGGTGGAACGCTCCAGGGTCAGGTAGTCCAGCCCCACGTTGACCAGGAAGGACAGCCGCTCGCGGATCTCCTTGATGACCTGGCGGGCGATGAGCTCCTCCCGTTCCGCCAGCCGCAGCGAGGCGAAGAACTGGTGCGCCTCGGCCACCGACATGCGAGCCACGTCCACGATGGAGCGCCCCCCCACCAGCACCCAGCGCACTTCCGGGCGCAGGCGGGTGCCCTGGCAGGCCGGGCAGGGGCTGACCGTCATGTACTTCTCGATCTCCGCCCGGCTGGCCTCGGAGCGGGTTTCCTGGTAGCGCCGGCGCAGGTTGTTGATGACCCCCTCCACGCTGGCCCGGAACACCCCCGGCTCACCGTGGGAGTCGGTGTAGTGCACCGGCACCCGCTCGCCGCCGCTGCCGTAGAGGATGAGGTCCAGCTGGGCCGGGCTCAGCTCCTTCAGCGGGCGGTCGGTGGGGATGCCGCGGCGGGTGGCGGCCGCCCTCAGGATCATGCTGTAGTAGGAGCTGAGGTTGTTGGCCCACGGCCGCACCGCGCCCCCCTCCAGCGACTTGTCCATGTCCAGCACCAGGGCCGGGTCCACCTCCCGCCGCGCCCCCAGGCCATCGCACTCCGGGCAGGCGCCGTAGGGGTTGTTGAAGGAGAACATGCGCGGGCTGAGCTCGGGCAGGCTGAAGCCGCAGCGGGGGCAGGAGAACTCGCGGCTGAACAGCAGCTCCCGTTCCCCCTGCTCCTCGCGCACCTGCACCGCCACCAGACCTCCCGCCAGCTCGAAGGCCAGGTCGATGGCCTCCGCCAGGCGGCCGCGGATGCCCTCTTTCACCACCAGGCGGTCCACCACGGCGTAGATGGTATGCTTGCGGTTCTTGTCGAGGGGGATCTCCTCGTCCGCGGTGTACTCCGCCCCGTCCACCATCACCCGCACGAAACCGCTGCGGAACAGGTCGGCCAGCAGTTTCTGGTGCTCGCCCTTCTTGCCGCGCACCACTGGCGCCAGCACCTTGATGCGCGTCCCCTCCGCCAGCGCCAGCACCGCGTCCACGATCTGGTCCACCGTCTGCCGCTGGATGGGCTCCTGGCAGGTCGGGCAGTGCGGGTGCCCCACCCGGGCGAAGAGCAGGCGCAGGTAGTCGTAGACCTCGGTGGCGGTGCCCACCGTGGAGCGGGGGTTGTGCGACGCCGCCCGCTGGTCGATGGAGATGGCGGGCGACAGCCCCTCGATGTAGTCCACGTCCGGCTTCTCCATCTGCCCCAGGAACTGGCGGGCGTAGGCGGAGAGGGACTCCACGTAGCGGCGCTGCCCCTCGGCGTAGATGGTGTCGAAGGCCAGCGACGACTTGCCCGAGCCGGACACCCCAGTGAACACCACCAGGCGGTTGCGGGGGATGCTGACGTCGATGTTCTTCAGGTTGTGCTCGCGGGCACCCTTGACGAAAATGTGGTCTCTCACGGTTCACGGGCCTCGCTTTTCCCGACCGTGGCGGCCCCCCTGCGACCGGCGGACCGCCGCTGACTGCATGACAACCCTGAGCCGCTCCGCTCAGCCCGGGCGGGCGCGCCGCCGGCGGGCGGGCGCCGCTGGTCGCGCCACCTTGCCGCCGGCCTGGGCGATGAGGTCGCGCAGGTAGGCGGCACGCTCGAAGTCCAGTATCTCGGCGGCGTAGCGCATGTCCGCCTCCAGCTGCAGCAGCAGGCGCTGGCGCTCGCCGCGGGACAGCCCCTCGAAGACCGTCGGCTGGTAGGGCTCCAGCCCCTCGGCCACCGTGGCCTCGATGCCGGGCCGCACCTCCTTCTCCACCGAGCGGGGGGTAATGCCATGCCGGCGGTTGTGCTCCATCTGGATGGCGCGGCGGCGGTTGGTCTCGGCGATGGCCGACTGCATGGAGGGGGTGATGCGGTCGGCGTACATGATGACCTTCCCCTCCACGTTGCGAGCGGCGCGTCCGATGGTCTGCACCAGCGAGCGCTCGGAGCGCAGGAAGCCCTCCTTGTCGGCGTCCAGGATGGCCACCAGCGCCACCTCCGGCAGGTCCAGCCCCTCCCGCAGCAGGTTGATGCCCACCAGCACGTCGAAGGTGCCCAGCCGCAGCTCGCGCAGGATCTCCAGCCGCTCCAGGGCGTCGATGTCGGAGTGCATGTAGCGCACCTTGATGCCGGTCTCCGCCAGGTAGTCGGAGAAGTCCTCGGCCATGCGCTTGGTAAGGGTGGTCACCAGCACCCGGAAGCCGCGGGCCACGGTGGCCTGCACCTCGCCGATGAGGTCGTCGATCTGCCCGGCGGTGGGGCGCACCTCCACCTCCGGGTCCACCAGCCCGGTGGGACGGATGATCTGCTCCACCACCTGCGCGCTCTGCTGCAGCTCCCAGTCGCCGGGGGTGGCGCTCACGTACACCAGCTGCCCCACCCGCTGCAGGAACTCGTCGAAGCGCAGGGGCCGGTTGTCCATGGCCGAGGGCAACCGGAAGCCGAAGTCCACCAGCGTCTGCTTGCGGGAGCGGTCGCCCTCGTGCATGCCCCGCAGCTGGGGGATGCCGATGTGCGACTCGTCCAGGAACACCACGAAATCGGGTGGGAAGAAGTCGATGAGGGTGTAGGGCGGCTCGCCGGGGCGGCGCCCGGTGATGTAGCGCGAGTAGTTCTCGATGCCCTTGCAGTACCCGATCTCGCGGATCATCTCCAGGTCGTAGCGGGTGCGGTGGGCCAGGCGCTGGGCCTCCAGCAGTTTGCCCTCCGCCCGCAGCTGGGCCAGCCGCTCCTCCAGCTCCGCCTCGATCTCCCCTGCCGCCTCCAGCATGCGCTGGCGGCTGGTGATGTAGTGCGAGGCGGGGAAGATGAACACGTGGCTGCGCCGCCCCAGCACCTCCCCGGTGAGGGGGCTGAACTCCACCAGCCGCTCGATCTCGTCGCCGAAGAACTCGATGCGGATGGCGTTGTCGCCCGCCGACACCGGCACCACCTCCACCACGTCGCCCCGCACCCGGAACTTGCCGCGCGAGAAGTCCACGTCGTTGCGCTCGTAGAGGTTCTCCACCAGCCGGCGCAGCAGCGCGTCGCGCCCTATCTCCATGCCCGGCCGCAGGGAGAGGGCCATGGCGTAGTAGTCCTGCGGCGCCCCCAGGCCGTAGATGCAGGAGACGCTGGCCACGATGATGACGTCCCGCCGCTCCATCAGCGCCGCGGTGGCCGAGTGGCGCAGCTTGTCGATCTCGTCGTTG
>JARYMO010000096.1 GCA_029907055.1 Syntrophomonadaceae bacterium
CGCGCGAACGAGGCGAGCGAGCCCATCAGGCCGATGTTCGGACCTTCCGGCGTTTCGATAGGGCAGATGCGCCCGTAGTGGGAGTGGTGCACGTCGCGCACCTGGAAACCGGCCCGTTCACGGGTAAGACCGCCCGGCCCCAGGGCGCTGAGCCTCCGCTTGTGGGTGAGCTCCGCCAGAGGATTCGTCTGGTCCATGAACTGGGAGAGCTGGGAGCTGCCGAAGAACTCCTTCACCACCGCGGTGATGGGACGGATGTTGATGAGCACCTGCGGCGTGAGGGACTCGACGTCGTGGATCGACATGCGTTCCTTGACCACCCGTTCCATGCGCACCAGGCCGGTGCGGAACTGGTTTTGCAGCAACTCTCCCACCGAGCGCAGCCGCCGGTTGCCCAGGTGGTCGATGATGTCTGTCTTGCCCTCGCCACGGACCAGGCCCAGCAGGTAGCCGATGGTGGCAATGATGTCCCGCGGTTCCAAATGGCGGACCGTGTCGGGGGTATCGAGCCCCAACTTCTTGTTCAGCTTGTAACGCCCCACCGCAGCCAGGTCATACCGGCGCGGGTCGAAGAAGAGGTTGTTCAGCAACTGCTCGGCTCCGTCCACTGTGGCCAGCTCGCCCGGCCGCAATCGGCGGTAGAACTCGATCAGCGCCTCCTCGCGATTGGTGGTGGTATCCTTCTCCAGCGTCCGGAGAATGGTCTCGTCGTTGTCGTACAGGGACAGGATGTCTTCGTCGCTCGGGTAGTTCAGCGCCCGCAGCAACACCGTGACCGGTATCTTGCGCGTCTTGTCGATGCGGGTGTAGACGGCACCGGAACTGTCCATCTCCAGCTCGAACCACGCCCCGCGGTTGGGAATGATGGTGGCGCCGTACAAGGGCTTGCCCGTGATGTCCAGGCGGTCGTTGAAGTATACTCCCGGTGATTTGACCAGCTGGCTGACCACTACGCGCTCGGCACCATTGATAATAAAGGTGCCCTTGTCGGTCATGATGGGCAGATCCCCCATGTAGACCTCGGACTCCCTGATTTCACCGTTTTCCTGGTCGGTGAGCCGGACCCTCAGCTTCAGTGGCGCCTGGTAGCTCACATCCCGTTCCTTGCACTCCTGCACCCCGTACTTGGGCTCACCCAGAGAGTAGTCGATGAAGTCCAACTGCAGGTTGCCGGTAAATGCCTCGATCGGAAATACCTCCTGCAGGGCCTCGCGCAGGCCCTCTTCAAGGAACCACTTGTAGGAGTTCTTCTGAACTTCGATCAAATCAGGGAGTTCGATGATCTCGTGAATCCTGGAGTAGCTGACCCTTTCCCTCCGCCCGTAGCGGACAACGCGTTCCATGAATAGACTTCACCCTCCTCATTGTTCCAAAAGAGCGAGAAGCAAGGCCTGGAAGTTAACCTCGCTTCGTTACGGGGACCGCCACCATATCCACGTCAACCGCTGCCCGCTGTCCACGTCCCGGTGCAGTCACCGCAACGCGGACGAATGGCAATTATTAATGTTAGCACAAGGGTGCTGCCACGTCAACGCGAGGGGCCAAGTGGACCCCGTCTGTTCCCCCCGGACGCCGGTCATTGTCCTGCTGCCAAGCCTGGATCACCCCGACCCAACCCAGGGCCACCCCTAACCCGGGGCTTCCCGTGGCCCGCGTTTCCCGCCCGCCTACCCTTCCTTTTCCTGCTCGTCGTACTCGAGCGATTCAATCAGCGCGTGGGTACGGCGCACCTGACGCACCATCAGCGCCACCGAGAACGCCAGGGCCGCGGCCAGCGGTACGCCCACCATGCCCATGACGCTGTACTGACGGGAAGCCAGGGTGACACGTTCTGCATCTCGCACCGAGGCCAGCTGCCATTCTTTCGTGACCCCTTCCTGGGCACGCAGCCCTGATGCTCCCCGTCCAGGCAACACCAGCACCACCACCAGCTGGCTCCCTCCCTCGGTAAGGTCTTCCAGCAGTTGCGAAGACATGGCGCCGTCCCAGGCCACGGACCACTGCCGCCACAGCAGCCAGTTTCGACTGGCACAGACAAGGGGCAATCGCTCTCCACGCTGGTTGTACGTGTCGATGTCAGGGGTTACCCGCTCGAGTTGCATCCTCCCCCCGGGCTGGCTCGCTCGCCAGCCGTCGTCCAGGCCGCAACGCAGGGCCGCCACCCGGGCATCGTCACCCGAGATGGTTTCTGTCACCGACCCATCTGCCCGGCATTCGAGCTGCCAGCGCACGACGGCAGCGGTTGCCGCCGAAGGCCATGCCAGCAGTGCGATGATGGCCAGCAGAACCCCGGCCTTCCGTCCCCTGCCTCCCATTAGTCAGACTCCTCCCGCCGCCACCCTTCCCGGCACGTGCAAAGGAGCACCCAGCAGGTGTGCTCGGCCACAACCCGCCTCAACGCGCCCATGGCGGCGCGCCCGGTGCTCCTGTCGCGTGTCCCGGCATTCGAATCCAGGTGCCGGATTGATTACTTGATTTCGGCGGTGCCTCCCGCTTCCTCGATCTTGGCCTTGATGGCCTGGGCCTCTTCCTTGGAGATCTTCTCTTTCACCGGGTTGGGGGCCTCATCGACCAGGGTCTTGGATTCCTTCAACCCGAGCCCTGTGATCTCACGGATGACCTTGATGACGTTGACCTTCTTGTCGCCAGCACCAGTCAGGATGACATCAAACTCTGTCTGTTCCTCCACCGGCTCGGCCGCCGCCGCCACGGGAGCCGCCGCCACCGCTACCGGAGCCGCTGCGCTCACGCCGAACTCTTCTTCGAAGGCCTTGACCAACTCGGAGAGTTCCAACACCGTCATCCCCTTGACGATCTCCAGCACCTCTTGCACCTTGCTCACTGATGTTCGCCCTCCTTACGCTCCCCTATCGTATCCAGCACAGAACCCATTCCTGAAGGGTTCTTACGACGCCTGCTTCTGTTCGCGAATGGCATCCAACACCCTCACCAGCCCGGTAAGGTTCGCGTTCAGTACCGTGACCAGCCCGTACAGTGGCGCCCGCATGCCGCCCAGCACCTGCCCCAGCACCACGTCCTTCGGCGGCAGAGAGGCCAGCGCCTCGACTTCTTCCACGCTGAGCTCCTTGGCCCCAAGGCAGCCTCCCTTGATGGCCATCTTCTTGCGCTCTTTGATGAAGTCACGCACCAGTTTGGCAGGATCAACCGGGTCCCGGTAGCCAAACACCAAGGCGTTCGGCCCTTCTGCCAGCGGCAACAGGTGCTCCAGCCCTGCACCCTTCAGCGCGAACCTGGTCATGGTGTTCTTGTACACCTTCAGTTCGACCCCGGCCGCCCGCAACCGGTTCCGCAATTCGGACATTTCCGTCACATTCAGACCCCGGTAGTCGGTGAACAGCACCACCTGGGCCTGTTGGAGCTTGTTCTTCAGCTCTTCGACGACCTTCTGCTTCTCTTCAATATTGGGCATCCATCCTTCACCCCCTTCTCGCCGTGTACTGCGCGTGGAAACTTTCCAACAAAAATGGCCCCTGCAGACAGCAATGCAGAGGCCATGGTTCACCCATGCTTCCCTCTCACCTCGGCAGGCCGGTTTTCCCGATTACGGCACATTGCCACCTGCTGTCTTCAGTACCGGGTATGCAATTAGTCGGTGCACTGACGCGCTCAGCGCGCCTTCTGGGCCACCACTACTGGATTGATGCGAATGCCCGGGCCCATCGTCGATGACACCGCAATCGACTTGAGGTACTGTCCCTTGGCCGCCGGCGGCTTGGCCTTGATGAGCGCTTCCAGGAAGGCGCTGAAGTTCTCTTGCAGCTTTTCCAGGTCGAATGACGCCTTGCCAATGGGAGCATGAACGATGGCGGTCTTGTCAACCCGGTACTCGATGCGGCCCGCCTTCAGTTCCTTGATGGTGCGCGCGATGTCGAAGGTCACGGTGCCGGCCTTGGGGTTCGGCATCAGCCCGCGAGGTCCGAGGATCTTGCCCAGCTTGCCGACTACCCCCATCATGTCCGGGGTCGCGACCGCCACGTCGAAGTCCAGCCAGCCGTTGCGGATGCGCTCAGCCAGTTCTTCGCCGCCTACCACGTCGGCCCCGGCCTCTTCCGCCTCCTTGTGCTTGTCCCCCTTGGCAAACACCAGGACCCTGCGCGTCTTGCCGGTGCCATGCGGGAGCCCCACGGTGCCACGCACCTGCTGATCGGCGTGGCGGGGGTCTACCCCCAGCTTGACGTGCAGTTCGATGGTTTCATCGAACTTGGCCGTCGCCAGGCTCTTCACCAGTTGCAGCGCGTCCTGCGGGTCGTACAGGCGTTCCCGGTCAAACCCAGCCAAGGCCTGTTGGTACCTCTTCCCTCTCTTCATCCTGCATTCCTCCTCGTGGTCGTCGGGCCGTGAGCCCTCCCACTCTCTCGCGTCAGTCCGCGATGGTGATTCCCATGCTGCGGGCAGTCCCTTCCACCATCCGCATGGCTGCCTCCAGGTCTACCGCATTGAGGTCCTGCATCTTCTGCTCCGCGATTTCCCGTATCTTGTCCCGGGTCACGCGCCCGATCTTCTCGCGGTTGGGTTTGCCGGAACCGCGCTCGACCCCCGCCGCCTTCTTCAGCAGGTCAGAGGCGGGAGGTGATTTCAGCGCGAAGGTAAAGGAACGGTCATCGAAGACCGTGATCTCCACGGGGATGATGTAGCCCGTCTGGTTGGCGGTGCGGGCGTTGTATTCCTTGCAGAAGGCCATGATGTTCACCCCGTACTGGCCCAGTGCGGGACCGACAGGGGGTGCCGGCGTGGCCTTGCCTGCTGCGATCTGCAGCTTCACTACCCCAATCACTTTCCTGGCCATTTCTCCATCTCCTCGCCTTCACCTGGTGCTCGTGCGCCCTTCCGTTCAGGCAGCAATGCCCTAGCGGGTTGCCCGGCGCATCAGAGTTTCTCGACCTGCTCGTAATCAAGCTCGACCGGCGTCTCACGCCCGAACATGGAGATATTCACGCGCAGCTTGCCCCTGTCGGCAAGGATCTCCTTCACCATGCCCTCGAAATTCTCGAAGGGGCCGCTCTTCACCCGCACGTATTCCCCGACCTGGACATCAATCTTCGGTCGCGCCTCGCCCATGCCCATGTGACGCAGGATTCTCTCAACCTCGTCGGGCTGCAGGGGAAGGGGCTTGGTGCCACTGCCAACGAATCCGGTCACGCCCGGCGTGTGTCGCACGGTGTACCAGGAATCATCGGTGAGGATCATGTCCACCATCACGTAGCCCGGGAATACCCGGCGCTTGACGACCTTCTTCTGGCCGCCCTTGTACTCGACCTCGTCTTCCTCCGGAATGATGACCTGGAAAATCTGGTTCTCCATGCCCATCGAGGCCACCCGCTTCTCAAGGTTGGCCCTCACCTTGTTCTCATACCCGGAGTAGGTGTGCACGACATACCAGTGCCGTTCGCCGAGCCCCGTGTCGCCCTCCTCCTGCCCGGGCGGCTCGCCAGCGGACGGCTCCTGCGCACTGTCAACCCTGGTGTCCTCGTCAAGGGTAATGGCATCCACCCCCATCCCGTACCACGGTGCCTACCGGACAGCGGCGAACAGCAGTTCCAGCAGGTATGACAGCGCCGAATCGAACACCCAAATGAGCAGGGCAACCGCACCCACCGCCACCAGCACCACCGTGGTATAGGCCACTAACTGGTTGCGGTTGGGCCAGTGCACCTTCTTGAGCTCGTTGTAGACTGCCCGTAGGTAGTCGCGGGTCTGTTCCCAGCGATACTTCAGCGGAGCCGTCTCCTGTCGCTTCCCATTCGCCACCCGATACTCACACCCTTAGGCAGTTTACTTGGTTTCCTTGTGGGGCGTATGTGTATTGCAGAAACGGCAATACTTGCGCACTTCCATTTTCTCGGGGTGCTTGCGCTTGTCCTTGGTCGTGACGTAGTTGCGCTGCTTGCACTGGCTGCATGCCAGCGTGATGCCCACCCGCATTGTCCTACCTCCCAGAAAAGCAAATCAGCTAGTCTACTATATCACACGCCCCGGGGGGTGTCAATCGCGGCGCCACCGGCTTCCCGCTCTTCGCGACGCGCCGGACAGGTCCTTGCGGACCTGTCCGGCCACCTGGTCGTCCATATGCTCGGCCCTTGCCTGGCGGTGGGGGATACGCCGGCTAGTCTTCCTTGATGGCCGTGACTACCCCGGCTC